>CALCCW010000078.1:0-14071 GCA_937900185.1 uncultured candidate division Zixibacteria bacterium
TGATTTATTTTTATTTAGAAATTATAATAGTATTAGATTTTAGTTACTTCGTAAATCTTGAGAATGACTGCCTGTAGTTACACCCTCCCCCTACATGTAGAAACTCTCATATAAAAAGAGACAGCTTAATTGCTGTCTCTTTTGTTATATATGTACTAAAGTAAATAATATCCGATTTGTAATACCGGAGGATTAGATGCTGTCCTTGAGGTTATGTTTACAATGTTACCTGATGCTGGAACGGGATCACACCATATTGCAAAACCATAATTTGGTCGATTGCCATCCAACCAGAGTTTAACAAGATTCCTTACGCTTATATTTTTCCATTTGTTTTCATCTGTTGCTCTAAAAGTGAATTGCAATATTCCTGATGAATATATTCTTACTCCTGTATTCCATGTTACCTGCATCTCAGACCAAGAATCATAAACAGAGCCAAGATTGGTCAGAAAACTTCCTTTTGCATCCCATGGATATAGTTTAAGTGTTGCCCATTCTATTCGTGCATTACTTGGAATTGTTGATAAATTAAAACGTATATAACTACTTGCCTTACCTCCTGAACCTACATCATTTCCTACAACTAAATTGTAATGATCTCCAAAATTACTATTGGGATATTCACTGGCAACCGCCGCATCCGCTACAGGATTTAGAGTTACTATAAATAGCTTTTTCTTTATCTCAAAATAATTACTAAAACTATATTTCATAGCATCCAAGTCAGTTATTTTAATACGATAATCTGTTCCGACTCCCTGATTATAATCCGTTACTGTCCAAGAACGACTCCCATCATTTATAGTTGAAGAAAATATTGTTCCAACCTTTGATCCTCCCTTATATAACTCTATCTTTACATTTGTACCACATAATCCTGTATTCTTCCATTTGATAGTGTAACTGTCTCCATTTATCCAAGCAGAACTCGATGTTGGATTTGAGATTGATACATCGCATGATGTTGTAATAGAAAAATTACTACTATTATCAAATGCTCCAGAGCTTAAATCCTCCACTTTTATCTGATAATCTGAACCTATTCCGGAATAATCAGAAATTTTCCATGAATAGAATCCATCATTTGGGGTAGAGGATGTTATAGTATATAATTCTCCTATACCTTTTAAGAGAGTTATCTTAACATTCTCACCACAACTTCCGGTTTTATCCCAGCCTATCCAATACTCACCCCCATAATTCCAGACAGATATATTTAGTGGTGATGTCACTGTAATTGAACACTGAATAGCTTGAGATACGGTCATTGATACAGGTATTAATTTAGAACCGCCATTGGATGTTATACTTATATTCCCATTGTAAGTGTTTGCAGTTAACCCACTACGATTTACTGTTACAGTTATTTGATCTGATTCAGTTGTTGTAGTTCCACTTATAGGATTAACTGTTATCCAATTTTGGGTGTCGGTAATATTCCAGTTTAAAACAGTATCTCCACTATTTGTAATGTTAAAAGTTAGATTTGTTTTTGTAGAATCAAAATCAAGATTATTTGGTGATACAGCCAACACAGGAAATTTCTCTTTACTTATTACTACTGGCTTGGAACTTGACCAGTTAGACAGTATAGATGTATGAGTTGCACATCTGGCTCTTGAACTTATATTATAATTTCCTGAATTACTCCATTGATGCGAAGCCGTTGAAGAATTTGACCAGTTAGAACTACTTCCGTCACCCCAATTAAATTGATACTGAATGGAATGACCTATTGAACTTGATGAACCGCCTGTACTGTAACTTAACGATTCATTGATATTTCCGCTATCAACTCCACTAGGCATTGACGGTTGAGAAATAGTTTCTTGAGATTCAGTCGTAAATGTCCAAACATCTGAAGTAGAAGTCGCCCCTTTTGAATCTTTAGCTGTTATCTTCCAGTAATATTTTGTGTTATATTGTAGTGTACCGGGAGCATAAGAAGGTAATGATTTACCTTCCACTACTTTCGAGGGGTTGTTGCTTAGCCCGAAATAGACATCATATTTTAATTTGTCATTATCAGAATCAGTACAAGTCCAACTTAATGTTGGAGTTATTGATTGATTTGTTGAAGAGTTTGGCGGAAGATTTATTTCGGGTTTTGTTGGTGCATTGTTTGTATCTTCAATAGGATTATCAGAGCATGTTATTACAAACATAACTCCAATTAGTAAACCGATTATTATTAGCAATTTTGTTTTCATTTAAACCTCCTGAATTATTGGTTTTGTTATTTTCAATTTGATATAGTAGTTCTATCGCTTGATTCAATTCTTCATCGAGAACACCGGCATACGTTTGAGTAGTTTTAATTGAAGAATGACCTGCCTGCACTTGGGCTAATCTGTAATTATTCTTGCTCGCTTTTAAGAAGAAAGTAATAAAGGTATGTCTGAGAGAATGGATGCTGTAATGTGAAGAAATTCCTGAGCTTTTAATTGTCTGTTTAAAATCTCTTTGAAGAGCCCTTTTTGATATTTGTGAATTGATTCGTGAATTTAGTAAATAGGAGTCATCACATGACGAGAATCCAAAGAGTTGCTTATAGCTGATAAACTCTTTACAGATAGTTTTAAATTTCTGACTTATTTTAACAGAACGGAGTTTATTCCCTTTGCCTAAAACAACAATAGATGAACGATCTTCATCGATAAGTAAATCCTGATGTTGTAATTGTGTCATTTCAGTTACCCGAAGTCCTGCTTGTAAACCTAACTCAACCATAAACCAAATTCTGACTTTTCTAAAATTATGAATGTTTAATCCAATTGCTTTCTCACATTGGCAATAATTTTGAAGCTGTAATACTTCTGAATATGCGAGAAACTTTTTTTCTGTTATTAGCCACTTTTGTGGTTTTACAGTTTTAGTAAGTTCACCTTTCGTCAGTTTGATGCACTTTTGTAATAACTTCATGGATTGAAAACTAAGTCATTGGTTTATAAATATTATTGATAATATGTTGCTATTCAATGAATAAAGATAGAAAAGACGATCCTGGGTTCTTGAATTAGGATTGAATATTGATATTAAAAGTGTACTTATGGCTTTTGAGAAAGTTTTAGTGACAGAAGTGACACCTTATGTCACTATCATGCTATATACTTGTAGGTAATAATGTTACCGTCGGTAAAGAGAGGATTTTATGGTTATGAGGATGAAAAAAAGATAAAAAAAATGTTCACGTTTCTGACGAAAGGTGAACTTATTTAATATAATTGATTGGGGGGAGGTGTCAAGAGTGGATTAAAATTAACTAAACTGTAAAATTTTTAATTTCTTTTTACATTTTATGTACTTGCATCATGGACTTACCATGCTATATATTGTAGTAATCTAATATATTTAAATTTTTTTGGATACTGTTATTTAGTAGATTATGCTTTTGTTAGAAAGTTATTTAAAGTCATTTATCTATATTTAATTTATGAATAAGCATATTGAAAATGTTGGAGCAAGTATATTAAGCTTTCTTCTCATATATTTTACATTCATGATAGCGAAATTAGAAAACAATATGCTGTTATGGGTATTTGTCTTAATATCTTTCTTAATATATTTTGAACTTTGGGACAAAAAATAATTTTGATGTTTCTTAACGATCATTATTTATACACTTTAAAATTTTTGAAAATAGACTTTTTTTATAAAACGATTTAGCAAAAAGAGTATCAAATGAAAATCGTATTAATTTCTACTCCGGTTATGGATTTTGTTCAGGGGGAATTGCGACCTATTGCTTACGACTTAACAAGAGAATGTCCACCATATGGTTTATATCTTTTATCAACTATCCTTTCACAAAACAATCATGAGGTAGTATTAATAGATTTAATTGCTAATTCTTCAAATGAAATTGATAAATACCGTAAAGAAATTGAAGATTGTTCATTAGTAGGTATATCTGCAACTTCTTTATCTTGGCCTACAGCTACAAATATAATCTCTCAAGTTAGGTCAATATCTAAACAAATGAAAATTGTTGTTGGTGGAGTTCATCCTTCCATGTTTCCAGAATATATTCTTAGAACGTTTGATGTTAATTTTGTTTTATGTGGTGAAGCAGAAATAACATTATTACAACTTTGTAATGCTCTCGATAAATCTCAGCCTTTAGATAATATTTCTGGATTAGTAAGATGTTCGAGTAGACAAATCATTTATAATTCATCTTCGTGTCGTCTTACACAAAAAGATCTAAATAAATTTCCTCCTGCTGATTATGAAAAATTACCAATTAATGCATACAAAGGGCTTTCAATAGAATCTTCACGTGGTTGTAAATACAACTGTATATTTTGTAGTGCAACTTATCGCCGAAAGTGGGTCCCATTAAATCCCATTAAATTTGTTAACAATATTGAAACAATGCTTCCTGATCTGGACAAAACAATCTTAAAATTATTTTATGTTGTTGATGATGAATTCTCTACTGATCCAGCACGTTCAATATCAATAACTAACGAACTAAGAGAAAGAAATATTAGTATTAAATTGACCTATGATTCAAGAGTTACTGACTTATTATATGATGGGTTTTTAGAAAACATGAAAGAATTTACAGGTCAACTTCTTGTTGGTGCAGAATGTGGTTATGACGCGGGTTTAAAAAATATAGGCAAGGGTATAACAACAAATGAAATTATAAGAGCCGCTAAAGCACTTTCAAACCATGGCTTATCAACAAAAGCTGATTTTTCTTTTATTATTGGATTTCCATGGGAAGATTTTAATGATATAAAGAAAACACTTCAATTAGCTGGTTATATTTTTTCAGAATTTGGTGTTAGAATACTAATTCAATGGTATATACAAATGCCTAATTCAAAATTGTGGACTGATTACAGAAAAAAAGAGATTGTTAATGAATCCATGTATGACAATTTTGGTTATTTTCGCAATTTATATTTATTTCGCTCAGCCAATAATCTTAAACCATCCGAGATATGGGAAATTTCACGATTAATTCAAACCCTCAAAGTATTGAGCAGTTTAGCTTACCCTAAAAAGCAAATGATTGAGCATTCACTTCCTCTTTCAATATATGAAAATTATCCAGAAGAAAGTTTTAATGTTAAAGATATTTTTAACAAAGTCCAATAAAGACATTTTCTATAAGGAGATCATGTTATGAATGAAAAAAACACTAGAAAAGATGAAAACAATTCTCTATTTCCGTCAAAGAAAACTTTTCGTGAGCTCATTGATAGAACAATTGCTGATGCGGAATTTCGAAAATCTCTTGAATCAAATCCAAAGACAACACTACTATCAATGGGTGTTGATATTAGAGATAATGCAACTTTAGCTTATCTTAAAAAGAACTTTCAGACAGACCATGAAGCTTTATTAGCTGATGATAAAGGTAATAAAATATTCGCAGGTGGTACTATCGTGAGTATAGTTGTAGCAGCGTCAACTCCAGCGTTTCCAAAAGGAGATGAATGAAGTTATGTTTAAGACAATTAATTAGTTGCCAAGAAGTTTAAAATCATCAATAGGTTAAATCAATTATATTATTGGATCTGAAAATTTAAAATCTTGTAGCAACAAGAATGTTATCTATTTTTATCCTTGTCTCTTACCTAATACTGGAAAATATAGAACCGTAAATTGTGTTTTTATCAATACTAGTTTATCTATCAAGAAATCGGCCCAATAGTAATTGTATGTTTACTCCTATCAAAGAATAGGAGTAAATAAAATTTTACATTTTTCCCACTCTCCAACAACTCCAATTCTCTGTTTTTCACTTGACGCTATTTTGGTGATTCAGTAAGGTTTTCCATTTTAGTCAAAAGAAAATATCATTACAAATTGTTGGAGCAATTTCATTTTAAACTAATTGCGACTTCTAAATGTCCTTCTAAATCACCTTTAATTACAATGTTACCGTCCCATCCTGTTCCATACATTCTTTTATTGATTGTTATTTTCTTAGGTTTGGTACGTCTCTTAGTATATGCAACATTAGTAATTGATGGAAATCGTTGATCAATCAAAAAGTTATTTAATAGTTTAATTACTTTAATTTTAGGATGACCGTGACCATATGCTGAACGATTACCCTTAAGGATGTTGGGGTCTCCCATGCTGAATACCACTAATTCTGGAGTCATTTCTTTAACAAATTCCAGAGTTGTACCATTATCAGCACCATGATGACCGACTTGGTAAATATCAATGTCAAGAATGTCATCATTATAAAATTCTGTTAATAATTCAATAACTTCTGTCTGTAAATCTCCTGTAAAAAGAGCAGAAGTTTCTCCAAAATCAATTCTAATAACTAAACTACGGTTATTTGGATTGACATGCCAATAGGGTGAAGTTTTTTCAAATCCACCAGAAAGAATTTTTATAGTAGGATCACAGTTTTCACATTGTATTGGGTCAATTTCATTGTCAGTGAGTCCAGTTCTACTTAGGACAACCTCATCATCTAATATTGTTCTCACTAATGTTTGTTGACTATTATTTCGAATATATTCTCGAGCTTTCTTTTGATACTTTTCTTCTATTTCACCATTATCAAAATATCGTTTTACTTTATACTTCTTGAGAACGTCTACAATGCGGTTTGCATGATCTGAATGATTGTGTGTAATGTATACAGCATCAATAACGTTTTTTAATTTAGGTCTATCTGAGAAGAATTTATCTAAATAATCGGTTAATACTTTACTCTTACTTGGATATCCTTTTCCAGCATCAATAAGTATCACACCACAAGGAAATTCAACCAATGTTGCATCAGCTTGACCTACATTTATAAAATGAAAATAGACATTTGGAGTTGAAATATTAAAGAATGATGGCTTTAGCTCATGTGTTGGATAAGACTTTTCAATTCCTAAAGGACTACTATTATCAGTATCATGATGTCGTGATACTAGGGTTTTGTAGAGATATCCTTCTTGTCCAGTTTGGATATCTTTGACAAAATAATAGCCTTTAATCTTATCATTTTGAAGTAATTCAAAACGACTACCGATTTTTGGGCGATTAATTAATTTGCCTGATCTGTGTGGCTCTTCCTTAAAGATAGCCTTTCGTTTTACGATAACATAATCGGCTAGAGAGATAGAGGAAGTAGATAGAATAATGAGTAAAATTGATAGAATTGTTATGCAAATTGAGGTATTTGTTTTAAAGTTTTTCATTTCTTGGCTCTATCTTTATTCTTTAGAATCGTTTGATTCAACATTTGATTTTTTCCAACCCATGAGATCTTGAAATAGTTTTATAGATCCTTTACTACCTCCTGCAATAACACCTGCAGTCAATAAATAACCCCACATTACAGTTTGGTCTTTATAGAATATTATACTTATAGCATCAAATTCCCAAAATTTACAAATAAGAAAAGATGAGATGAATGCGATAATTGCTTTTAATCCTTTTCCAGAAAGTTTTTTGTAAAATCGATGTTCAAAGATAACTGATAAAGACCGTTCCAAAAACATAGATAATACAACTATTGCTGCGAAAACTTCAAATACTCGATCCCAGTCTAAATGAAATAAATTCGGGTCCATTTCAAATCTCCAATATTAGTTAACAGAGTGGATTAAATTATTTTACTTGAATTTTTCTAAGATGTCTTAAGAATATTTCTATAAGTAGTTTAAAGTAGGTGCATATGGATGTCAAGTGTAATGTTGAGTTGTGAAGATTTAATCAACTAAAATGTAAATTTTTTAAACGAAATTATTTTGTAGTGCCACAATTGGCACTCTTTCAAATTATGTTTGAGTGTATTACTGTCTTTCCAGCATAAGAATGATATTAAGAAAGAACTTTTAGAATATCTTAAATTTCCTAAATAGATAAATTATCAGTTAGAGTTACAGAATATACCACATCCCAATAAATTGCTCTGTGATCGGATATAATTGACCAAGAGAGTACAAATCTATCATATCTAATTCATAAGTCCAATTATTCCATAATTCTAAATAATCTTTACAACGCAACTATTTTTGAACAAATTGAATAGGATTAGAATTTACTATAATACCTGTTGCTGGTAGAATGTGTTGTCCTAAATGATCCATCCTTAATTTTCTCAAGTTCTTGATTGCAATACTTGAATGCGAAAATTTAATATCTAAAATACTTAATTCTTTATGAGTTGACCAAGAATCAATATTACATGATATTATAAGTTATTCTCAGCTCGATTGGTAAGTCGCATGATTTTATTCTCTTAGTTAAAGATTTATACTAATGATGATAGCCTTATTGCTTGTGGTGCTAGTATAAATAAAAAATACA
Source organism: uncultured candidate division Zixibacteria bacterium (assembly GCA_937900185.1). GTDB lineage: Bacteria > Zixibacteria > MSB-5A5 > GN15 > FEB-12 > QQUK01. Next base: position 8,287 of record CALCCW010000078.1, read on the forward strand.
AAAGTCTTGAGATTGCAAAAAAAGATGGGGTTATAAAGAACTGTCAACTGTTTCTTAAGTTTATGTTTACTTTTTCTCCCGACATTATAGTGAAAAAACTATTTAGTATCACAGGAAGTAAGAAGAGGGGAATTTATAAGAAGTTGAAGCAGAAAATTCAGGTTTTACGATAAAAGAAAAGAATATTATATTATATTATTGCATCTTATATTGATAAAATAGTATATTATTGCAATAGTTATTTTATATTTATAAATTAAAATGCTTAATTTTCTTAAACCTTTATAATAAAAACCATAAGGTGGGTTTAAATGAAAGATCCATATCTGCAACTAGATATTCTGCAACAAGCCCTTGAATCTGATAAAAGCAAAATAGCATTTTTATTAGGTGCTGGTTGTCCCGTATCCATCATCGTCCAAGAAGAAGGTAAAGATAAACCATTGATTGTAGATGTTGCAGGATTAACAAAATCAATTTGTAAAACTCTAAAAGGTCAAAACATTGATAAAATAGTATCTCGAATAGATATCCCTACTGATCAAGATGTTACAATCGAGGATATATTGAGCCATGTGAGACTCTTGATTGAAGTAGTTGGTAAAGGTAAAATTGATGATTTTACAAAAAAAATATTAGTGAAACTTGAAAAAGATATTTGTACAGAAATTACTAATGCAGTCAATAAAGAATTACCAGATATTGAAACTCCATATCATAAGCTGTCCTCTTGGATTGGAGGTATTCCACGAAATAATCCAATTGAGATTTTTACACCAAACTACGATCTTTTAATAGAGTCAGCCCTTGAGTCTAAAAATATTCCATATTTTGATGGTTTTATTGGCTCCAAACAGGCTTTCTTTGATTTACATGCTATTGAAAACGAGGTACTTCCACCTCGGTGGGCTAAACTATGGAAATTACATGGTTCTATCAATTGGTGGAATGATTTAAAAGGTAAAGGCAATGTCTTCAGAGTAACAGGTGTACCGCCAGATAACAAACAGATGATTTACCCCTCACACTTAAAATATGATGAAAGTCGCTTAATGCCTTATTTTGCTCTGCAAGATAGGTTAGGGCACTTTCTAGCAACAGGACAAGCTGTCTTAGTTACGTGTGGTTATTCATTTGTTGATAAACATTTGAATGCTATTATATTACAACGATTATTAGCAAACCCTCGAGCAATTTGTTTTGGGTTATTATTTAACGATCTTGAAAAATATCCTGATGCTCTTTCTTGTGCTAAAAATACAACTAATCTTAGTTTAATTGCCAAGGATGGGGCTTTTATTGGTGGACAACAAGTGACATGGAATATCGATGAATCAAATGAAAAGAATCATTATGATTATTGTATTAAAAGTGAGAAAAAAGATGGTAGCGATGAGAGTGCTATAAAATGCAACATTGGAGATTTTCAAAATTTCGGGAAATTCCTTCTGAATCAAGTAGGTAATTTCCATGCCAGTAAGGATAATGGAAATGCTGAATGATCCTTCTCTTATTGGGACAGTTCAAGATGTAACTGGAAATACAATCACAGTTGCTTTGACTGATGAAACCGCAACAGGTATTAGCTTTATAGCAGGAGAATCTTATCGTATAGGTCAAGTCGGTAGTTTTGTTCGTATACCAATTGGGTTTGTTGATTTATATGCTTTGGTATCTCAAGTTGGAGCTGGTGCTGCGCCCTCAAAAGAAGGAGAAATATTACAATACGGTAATAGATGGCTGCAAGTTCAACTTGTAGGAGAAGGGAAGCGAGGTGGGAAATTTCAAAGAGGCATTTCCCAGCACCCTACAATAGATGACAAAGTGCATATTGTAACTGAAGATGATTTAAGAGCAATTTATGGACCTGGTGAATTAACTGATTTTGTATCTATAGGTCATCTTGCCAGTGCTGAAAGCATACCTACATATGTTGATATTAATAAACTAGTAACACGTCATTCTGCTATTGTGGGTACAACCGGATGTGGTAAATCTACAACAGTTGCGGGATTGTTAAATTCATTATCTAATACAGACAAATATCCTTCTGCTCGAATTCTAGTTTTAGATATACATGGTGAATATGCTAAGGCGTTAGCTGATAGATGTACCGTATTTAAGATTGGGGCTGATGCTACAAAGGGGGAACAAGAATTACAAATTCCATTTTGGGCTCTAAATTTTGACGAATTGACTAAATTTGCGTTTGGTTCTCTTGATAATGCCAAATTTGCGGTTATTTCTGATTGGATAATCAAGTTGAAAAAAGAATCAATTGAGCAACAACCAATAAAAGGGGTTTCACCCGAGTCTCTAACTGTTGATCTACCTACACCATTCTGCCTGCATAAACTTTGGTATGAACTTTATAAAAAAGACTTTATGACAATAATACCTACACCTGGAGGAACTCCTGATGAGGTGGAACCTGCGTATGTTAAAGATGAACAAAGCAATATTTTAGAAGGTGATGCAATGAATGTTATCCCTCCTGTTTATAGATCAGTTAAAACGACTGGACCAGCATCCGAAAGAGTTCAATGGGGCAAGGAGTCAGTTGGTATACGACAGCAATTAGCAACATTAGGTTCAAAACTAAGAGACCCACGGTATAATTTTATTTGCAATCCCGGAGATTGGAAACCAGATATTGACGGAAAAGTAGAAAAAGATTTAGATATACTCCTTGAGAGTTGGATCGGAAATTCAAAGCCAGTAACTATCCTTGATTTGTCAGGTATTCCATCAGTAATTCTTAATGACATAATCGGTGCTGTTTTACGAATTATATATGATGCTGTCTTTTGGGGTAGAAAACTCCCAGAAGGTGCATGGGAACGACCTCTTTTACTTGTACTTGAAGAAGCTCACACATATTTAGGAAAAGATATTTCTGGTACAGCTGGTAATGCTGTTCGAAGAATCGCAAAAGAAGGGCGTAAATATGGTGTTGGTATTATGGTTATTAGCCAACGTCCATCAGAAATTGATACAACTATTCTTTCACAATGTGGAACAATTATTGCAATGCGTTTGACAAATAATGCTGATCGAGGTCATATTACAGGTGCTGCATCAGATAATCTTAAAGGGTTGTTTGAAATTTTGCCAATATTAAGAACAGGTGAAGCGATTATTGTTGGTGAAGCGGTAAGTCTACCTGTACGAACACTTATTGAAATGCCACCACCAGAACGAAGACCAGATAGTACAGATCCAAAAGTTGTTTCACGAGGTTCTTTTGAACTTGGCTTTGAAAGCCCAGGTGGATGGAATCAGAAAATCGAAGATGAACGCTATGATATTATGGTTTACTTGTGGAGAACCCAATCATCGAAGTATAACCATAGTATTTTTAAAAAGAATGAAACAGGAGAAGATAATAATGAGTGAATGGATTTCAACACCAGAATCATCAAATATATCAGGATTTTGTTATGATGATGCAAGTCAGACTTTAACTATAGAATTTAGTAGTGGAACTAGATATAATTATTACGATGTTCCAGAGCATATTTTAGAGGGAATGAAATCAGCAGAGTCAAAAGGACATTACTTGAATACTAAAATCAAAGGTAATTATCGTTACGCTAGACAGTAATTATTTGCCTAGTCTATTCCTTTTAATTTTCCTTTCAACTCCAAATCTGTATTTTTCACTCTATGTTATTTTGCTAACTTAGTAAGTTTTTTCATTGTTTCACAATATCAGACACTCTCTTGAGGTTCCGCTCAAAGATTTCTTTCTTAAAAACAATATCTATTCAGTCATAATTTGAAACGTTATGAAAAACACATTCATTAGAGTTGTAAGGAGGTATAAGAAAATGACAGAAGAAATCAAAGAAAAGCCTGACTATACAGGAAAACTTGAAGTTGCTGCATGGATGTTTTGACGACATACACCCAGCACCAATTAATGAGTCTGCAGTAGACCACACTTTTGATTCATATCGCATTATATCTATTGTCATGTTACTCCTTGCTATCTTTAACTTTTAACTCTTTCCTCAACATACACAACTTCTCAATAATTACGATTTCTGCATACGTATCTTGTTTACAGTATTCTTCTAAAGCTATGCGAACTTCAGCTTTTTCTTCATTGCTTATATCAGCATCATAGGTTACTCTTTCAAATTCTCTACTAGCTTCTGTTCCCTCTCTGATCTTCAAATCATCATACGAGATATTGCTTAACACAGGAAGAACATATTTAATGGAAGCTGACCCTTTTTGTGAAGGGTTATAATAGTCAAAATTCCTAAAAGGCACTAACAAATCTTTGATTCTTGGTAAGATATTATTTTCATACCACTCTTTATATTCAGGAAGGACTTCACTACATTCTTTGAATACTCCTTTTTCAAAAGATGCGTTGTAGACGATTATGTCGCCATTCTCTTCCAAAGATTCTTTAAGTAATTTCATGAATGTCGGACGTAGATCATCGGTGTTATCTGCCAAATAAGAAATGTGTTTAGGTTCAGAGCCTTTTTCCTCTTGAATATGAAGAGAAAATTGAAATGGAATTCTTTGATATGGTTTCATTCCATCAAATTTCGGTATAGCAGGATTTATTGTTTCGAAATCAAGAAAATACAGAGGATAGTTCAAACCATTAAGAAATTGATTTAATTTCTCTTTGTTAATATGATTTTTCTCATTTAGAGAACAATCTTTTTGAATCTTCTGTATTGCTGTTAGTTTTGTATCTGTTGGTATATCTGAAATCTTCAATATATCGTTTTCAAATAATTCAAATGATTTTTTTCCACCTCGATACAAATCAAAAACATTTTCAGTTGGTAGGAAGTTCCAACACTTATCTTTAAGTGGGCATTCATATGGTTTGTTGCAATACGTTCCGATTTTTTGTTGAATCTCTTCTTGATTGTTTATCACATCGAACATTTGATCAATCCTATCTTCTATTCCAATAATTCTCTCATCTATAAGATCAGTAATATCACTTTTCACAAATAAATTTTTAACATCAATTTCCCCATCTTTTACATATTGATTATTAATATGCATAAGAAAACAATTCCTGATTTTTAATCCTGCTGATTCTAAACAAAACCTTTGAAAGCTCACATCATCAATATTCTCATCTTTTACACTTGTTCCTGATTTTACTTCGATAATATTCCAACAATTATTCTCAACAGGCACAAGAATATCTACACTGGAAAAAATCTCTCCTTTTTGGAGTTTACCTTTAAATCCTGCTTCAAAAAGCACTTCTCTTTTTATTAGAAGTTCTTGAGTTTTATCGATATTTTCAATAAAATTGGTTGTAGGGATTTTTATCCCTTTAGCAAATATCTCTGTAGCCAATTCACCAATAAGTGTACCTTGCTTGAATTTATGTTTGGTTGATTTATCAATTTTAGGTAATTGTTCTTTTGCTTTGATTGAAATCCAAAGCAATTTTGAACATTGAAATCCCAATAAATATTTAGATTTAGTAAGTAAAAGCATTTTAGGATAATCTCCCAATTTATTTAAAAGAGTGTTACATCCAATCTATTATTTTTAATATAACATATTCCTTAACGCTTCGTAAATAGTTTTTTCAAAAATGCTGTAAATTATTTAAGCATCTATCGAAGATGCTGAAAAATTTGCTAGATCGGAAGAGCACACGTCTGAACTCCAGTCACACTGATATATCTCGTATGCCGTCTTCTGCTTGAAAAAAAAAAATAATATTTTAATCTTCCACTCCTTCCTTCCTTTTCATCTCCATTACATTCCTTTTTCTTCCCCTCTCTCACGT
>CALCCW010000079.1:0-7132 GCA_937900185.1 uncultured candidate division Zixibacteria bacterium
CTTATGTACATTCACGGGAAAAGATAATAGAAATTATTAAAATATTATAGATAAAGAATGGAGCACGTATGGGATCATTAATTTCAATCCTCAACAAACTTGATGAGAGGTCAATTGCTAAAAACATTGGTATTCCGCATGATGAAGCAAGGATGAATTATCAGCTTTCGTCAAACACAGTATCAGATATAGACGAATTCCGAGAAATAATTGGTGATTACTACAATTATCATTTTACAACCTGTGTATCACACGGTGGTACCTTAACTTCGATAGAAGCTCAAGGGCGAGCCAAAGAAATTCTTGAAAATATTGATAGAAACCGGGTTGGCAATTTTGTAGGTGTTTATAATGATGCAAATGAAGGTACGAATGGTGGGCTTAGAACTATTCTTGACAGGATATCTAATCAATTAAAAGCAGAATCAATTGAGCGTTATATCAGAGGAGTTTTCGACGACGAAGTAAAGTCAAATTCATGGGATGATAAAGTAGAAATTATAAAGCAGTTTATGTCGCATTGCGGTCCAGACATCTCACAGTCTCTAGATGTTTCTAAACCGGAACGATATGCAAGTAACTACAATGATCTTATCAGAGCATATGTAGAGTCGTTAAGAAAAACTTCTTCGATATTTAGAAGATTTTAAAAAGGAGATTATTCTGTGCCAAACCTCGATTCATTATTAGCATTAATTGACCCAGTTAATTCGATCTATGAAACTGAAAGAAGGGTTGATGATGCGATGAACTCATTCAACGCTAGTTCCGGTTCAATTTCAGATATGGATAGTTTCGAAGACTTATTGGGAATTTTTTATTGGCATGTTGAGTCATATATTCTTGATGTCCGGAACATGGTGAATCCTAATCCGGATTATACCAAAGGTGTTGCTCGGAATGTAATCACGAATATTTATGGCAATGGTGGTATGAAAACCGCATTTGAAATAGCCAGAACGGGTGTTGAGGGTGGATTATATCAAATCTTAAAAGATTTTGCTAAACAAAGAGCTCAATATTACAACAATAAAGGAATTGGTATAAGAGTTAATGGTTTTTTAAATAACTTGTCTTTCGATGAACAACTTGAAATTGTTGTTGAATATAAAAAGAGATTTGGGCACGTCCTTCCAGCTGAGATAATGGAGTCTTCCGATGCTTATGTGGTAACAATGTTGCATAATATTCTGGAAAACCACCCTGATTTAATTACAAGGATGCGCAATTTAGACTGATAAATATAATATTGTATAAACATTGAAACAATTATTCCTATTCAACCGCTTCTTAGCTATAGGTATGATGAATAGGAAGTGAAAGATGTCATATGAAAAGGCTCTAATTAAGAAGTCTTATTCAGGTTTACTGACTAATAAGATCCAAAATCTAATTAGTTTTGAAGCCGTTAAAGGGTGCGATCCGAATATATACTTGCATCCAGTCTACCTCGAACCATCCTATACTCCGATATCGAATCATACAAACATTGAAATAGATTATCCAACAACCAATCAAATAATATTGCCTGAATACAATGTAGCACAAAGTCGATTGCAAGTTTTGATTTTGCCTAATTACAATCTTGATTGGATTAGATCTGAACAATTTTTAAAAAGTCTTACTGGTTTAAAATATCGCGTTGGATTTGAAATAATTGGAAATAATAAATCAATTGAAATTTTTCTAACTGCCCAAACGGAAGATATTCCGATATTAAAAACTGCGTTTAAATCACAGTTCGGGAAAAACGAATTAGTAATTTCGGATAATAATATCTTTTCAGAAATTAGTGATACTTTGTGGAGCAAAATTGCTTTTGTTGATTATTATCCGCCCGCCCCATATTCTCACCTGTTTACGCAACCAGAGGAACTTAGAATATCTCCTTTTGAAACGATTTTCTCGGCTTTATCAGAATTACCCGAAGATAGTCTTGGAGTATTACAGATACTTTTTCAACCGGTGTCAACCGATCATAATTGGCATCAAAATATCAATGTTTTATTAGATCTTGAATACTCTATTAAACTTTTAAATGGTATGCATCTATCTCAGAACACTCCATCGCAACCACCATCTGGAGAACTTCACGGTATGGCTAAAGATATTAGATTTAAGGCTCATAACGATAAACCCATCTTTGCTGCGGCATTACGATTAGCCGTTTTAGATGGCAATGGTGATAGTCTCAAACATTTAAGAAACCTGATGCTTTTTTCTAACATATATCAACATGGTGGCAGACCCTTAAAATATTTATCGAATACTGACTACTTTGAGAAAATATCGATATCAGACATAAAAAAAATGTTCATTAATGGGATGAGTTATCGTCATGGCTTTCTTCTAAATTCATCAGAATTATCAGGTTTTATTCATCTCCCTCCTACTAAAGAGATAGATACATTAAATATCCCATTAGCAACACTCGAACCATTATCTATAAAAAATGAACATCTTCTCAAAGGGACACCAATTGGGATAACAACAGGTTCTAAAGATGAGCAAGTTCTTTGCATTCCCGATAAAATACGATCTCGTAGTACTCATGTAATCGCTCGACACGGGATGGGAAAATCAACTCTCTTCGAACACATGATTCTTAATGATATAGAAAAAGGAGCCGGTGTTGTCGTTCTTGATCCACATGGTGACTTGGTATACAGACTTACTCATTTGATACCGTCAAAATTTGTAGAAAAAACAATATTATTTGATTTAGGCGAGCCAAATTGGGTGCCTCTCTGGAATACCATACATACAACTCCCAGACAAGATCTAAGCAGAACAACCGACGATATTGTCGCCTCAATAAAAAACATTATTCAAGGCTGGAGTGACCGGCGCGAAAGTCTATTAAGACATGCAATCTTTGCACTACTACATCTTCCTAATACATCACTATTGGATGTTTCAAATCTCCTAAGAAAAGATTCCAAAGAGAGCCAAGTCTTATTGAAACAGATTATGAATATAGTCGATAATCAAACTGCCCGATTGTTTTGGGAAAACGATTTTGCTAAATATAATAACCAAGATCTTAATCCACCAAAACATAAACTCAGTAAGTTATTGGTCTCAGGTAATGTCTCGTTGATGTTATCTCAGCCAGAAAATCGGATAAATTTTCGTGAAATTATGGACAAAAGTAAGATTCTTCTTATGGATCTATCTGGAGTTGGAGCAGAAAGTCGAAAACTTCTAGGTAGTTTTGCTCTTTCATTATTTCATAATACCGCTCTGAGTAGGAGTGATATCCCTATTGAAAAAAGGAAACAATTCCATATTTTCTGTGATGAAGCTCACCTATTTTTAACTTCATCAATTGAAGATATAATTGCAGAAGCTCGAAAATTTGGTGTAAGTCTTACCATGGCACACCAATATTTAAGACAATTTGACCAGAGTGCTCGTGATGGTATTCTTACTGTTGGCTCTACTATAATATTCAATGTAGATATGAATGATGCTAAATATCTTTGTAAAGACCTTCAGGGATTAGTTAACCCAGAAAAGTTAGCGACTTTTGAAATAGGTGATGCTATTGCTAGAATTGGTACTGATATTGTCAAAATGACCACAAAAGATCAAATAACACTTCCAAATCCTGGATCACGCAAACTAATAATTGAACATTCACATAAAAATTACTATAAGACGGTTGATGAGATTAAGAAAATTATTGCAGGCAAGAGTATGTTTGATGATGGAATAGGAAATATGAATACCTTTGGTATTGGAGTTAATCTTGACGAAAAGGATTTTGAGTATGAAGAATTCGATTAAAACAAATGCAATAGAGCTAATACTAAATGAGCTTAAGAATTCTCAAAAAAACGAAGACATCTCTAATAGAATTGAAAGTACAAAGGAAAAATTCCTAGCAAAAAGAAAAATAGTAATTTCAACCACTAAATTTAATGATGAGATATCAGCCTTTGTTCAACTGGCTTTTGCGGAGGGAATCCAGCCACCCAGAATATTATCTCACAAAAGATCATTAGCTGAAGCAATATGGCTACTTGACATCGGATACAAAAGCGACGGACTTACAGGATATTATGCTGCCCTGATAGATGCTATAAATCCTTGCAATAGTAAATTTGAAATTATTATTCATAGTCTTGCCGGGACAATTAGAAATATCGAATTATACCGTTATAATGAATATTTATTTTCAACATTAATTAATCCAACTGATATTGACATGCACCAAAAAATAATAGATTATTTTCTTGATAAACAAGAAACAATTCTTCCAAACAATATTTGTAAAGAAAACTCATGTTATTTCCTGACATATTATAGAGATTTTATTGATATTAATATTTCAACTGAAAATTTTCTAAATAAATTAACTTTTCCAAATAACTTCAATTCTTGAAACCACATTTGTATTTCAACCGCTTTTTAGGTAGAAAGATGACCGAAAAAATGGAGAGATGAGAATGAACAGAACTGAACGGATAATAGACCTATTCAAAATGCGTTTTATTCACCGGTACGACTGTTTCCCTGAGCAATATAAAAACAATGGTGGTGGATATATTCTCCGAAAAGAAAAATTAACAGATCAAATAATATTGTCTCATCTTAAAGGTGAAAAAACAATAGGGCTTTATGGTTCACAACAAAGTACTACCAAATGGCTCTGTATTGACATTGATACATTGGAAGAAGGGATTGTTCGAGAAGTTCAAAATCATGTTCGCCGGTTACAAATACCTTATTTAACAGAATTCTCAGGGCAAAAGGGATATCACATTTGGGTATTCTTTGACAAATTATATCCAAACAAAATAGCCAGAGCACTCGCTGGTGTATTTGCCTTTAACAATGAAGTCTTTCCAAAACAAGATTATATAGAATCAGGTAAACATGGCAATCTCATAAAAGCACCCCTTGGGAAACATCAAGTACCGGGGAAATGGTGTATATTTCTTGACAACGAATTGAAACCGGAAAATGATCAATATGGAACACTAAATAAAATTAAGACAATCAATCCAATACAAATTCTAAAGAATAATATTCCTGAAACATGGAAAAACTTAAATTTTCTTCAACCTGAGCACGATAAATCATTAAATCAAATTGCTGTTGTAAAACTACCATTTATTAAGGACTGCGTTGTTAAGGAAATACATCAAGGTACTAACCAAGGTAAACGTAACCAAGTAGGTCATATAATCGCGACTGAACTAAGAAATGCTAATCTTAAAAAGGAGCATGCTGGGATTATTTTGCAATCCATGTGGAATAAAAGAAATAATCCTCCTCTTAAGTCTAGTGAACTTAAGCGAATACTGAATTATGCTTATGGGGAAAAAGAATATACCTATGGTTGCAATAAAAATGGATTATTGAGAGAGCTTATTGAATGTAACGGTCAAGATAATTGTCTTTATTTAACAGTTTTGAAATCCTACCGGAAAGTTAAATGATATGATAAGACTATATCTAATATCTTGTCCGTTTTTTAAAATAGCACCCTGTTGTTTTTATTCACTTGAACACTTAGACGCTCGGTTATTCTGCAAAGTTACAGTTTTCGTTTTGTTCACAAAAAGATTGGAAACTATCATTCAGATAGAAAAGAGGATTGTGAGAAGGTGACGAAATATAACAACAAATTCATATCTCGGAAGGAACGAGTGTCATTGATTGCTGATATTCTTTTTACAGGGGCAATGAATTGTATGCAGCACAATAAATCTACTACAAAAAATAAACAAGAACCTGATAAAATTACGACTTCATCCAAACCTTGTATTTTGACAAATAGAAGTTTCTCAGATAGCGTAGTCTTACAAAATAAAACCTAACCACTGTAGGCATAATCTATATGCCAAAGTATCTCCTACAACTGATCCCCCAAAAGTGTTAATTTTTTGAAGGGATGTTTCTGGCTATAAACCGATTGTTGACAGCTTTTCTTAAAAAAATCAATAAATTTCTGTTCAGGCTATTGAAGAAATCATTTCTCTCATAAAAAATTAGACTATCTCTAGAGTATAGGGTGGACTAAGACTGAAAACATTTCTCAAGTTATAAATATATTAAATAGTTTCTTATTGCAATTACATCCCTGAAACTGTTATATTTATAGCTGAACATTGATAACAAGGTGAACTTTATGCCCCGAGAAAAAACAACATACAATAAACCCAAGATGATTCATATTCGATTGAGCGAAGAGCTACATCAAAAACTGAGGATCCAAGTTGCTAATGAAAATCTAACAATTCAAGATTGGGTAGAGATATTGTTAGAAAAAAAACTAAATTTAATAAAAAGGCGTAGTAAGTAGTGGATAGTAACAAACAAGTTAAACGCTGTTTTATATATGCTAGGTTATCTACTGAAGATCAACATAGACGAGTGGAATATTCATCTCTTGAAAGTCAGAAGAAGATATGTCGAGCGTATATTGCTAGTCAGGAGCCAAATAAATGGCGACACATTAAAACTTTTAGTGATTTGAGCTCAGGAGGAAATACGACTAGACCTGGTTTACAGGAACTAATTAGTAATATTAAGGATAATAAGGTTGATATCGTTGTTACGACGAAAATGGATCGCCTTACCCGAAATATTAAAGATTTCTGGACTTTGTATGAAATTATGCAGGAGCATGGTTGTCAATTTGTTTGTGCTACTCAGGAACTAAATTCAACTACTGCTCACGGCCGTTTTTTTATTAACATCCTTATGAGTTTTGCCGAGTTTGAATTGGAGACCATCAGGGAAAGAACTCGTGCCAAGATGCTCTCTCAAGCTCAAGAAGGTCTGTGGCATGGAGGTAGAGCTCCTTTCGGTTATGAAAGGCATAAGGAGAGAAGAGGGTTGCTTATCCCTCACAAAACAGAAGCAACTGTCGTTAGAAAAATATTCAATCTTTTTGTCAAAATTGGTTCTCCAGCAGCTGTCGCCAAAGAAATCAATGCAATGGGATATAGGACAAAGAGCAAGAAGAAAACAAAGTTTTCGAAGAGATCGGAAGAGCGTCGTGTAGGGAAAGAGTGTAGATCTCGGTGGTCGCCGTATCATTAAAAAAAAAACAAAAAAAAAACACACAATAATAATCTGACTCTTTCAAAACATACCTCACATTATCCCACACAATGAT
>CALCCW010000080.1:0-5468 GCA_937900185.1 uncultured candidate division Zixibacteria bacterium
TTTTTAATGATACGGCGACCACCGAGATCTACACTCTTTCCCTACACGACGCTCTTCCGATCTCAAAAAATCCAATAATGCTTACATTGTCTTCCAGTTTTAATTCTTTAACTATATTTTTCAACTGCTTTTCCATTGACCCTGCCCCCCCCATCGTGAGTTTGAACGATGGAAACTTATCTCTCACTATTGCAACTGTTTTTAGAAGTATATCGGGAGCATAAACAGATTCTAATTGTTTTAAATAAACAGCAGAAATGTTATCGGTTTTTGGAAATTCAAATATCTGTTTTGGTATTTGTACTCCAAACGGAACAACAGAAATCTTGTCAGATGTAGTAGGGAGTAGTTCAATAGTTGTTTTCTTCAACGATTCAGAGGTTGAAGTGATTCTTGTAGCTTTAGATAAAATTCTTGTAACCAATAACTTATTAAAAAAAGAGTTTGGTGCTTCGGTAACGTCAGAACCCCATACAGAAACTACCATAGGTTTAAATTTGGTTTTGATACCCCATAATCCATGCCCTCCGGCAAAATGAACATGGATAATATCCGGCTTGAATTCTAAGGCTGTTTGTGCTGCTTTAGATGCATATTTTACATAAGATAGTTTTCCGGATTTTGGAAAAGTAACGACATCGATGCCATCTATCTTTTCATCTCCTAAGCTCACAACACGTACATTAAAGCCTCTATCAGAAAGTGCTTTAGACCATTTATACACATGCGTCGAGCCGGCGTAGCCGAAAATTATAATTCGCTTTTGAGACATGTAACAAACTAAATAATCGTACGATGAGAAGTCAAGATATATAAAATATTTTCTAATTGTGTGTGATATTGATATTATCTATATTTGCATAAATTATTTGTTACGTGTGGCAGGAGCAAAGTGTGGAAGTTCGATTAATTAAAGATGGTGAAGCTGAAAAGTGTAATGATCTTCATAATAGATGGTATAAAACAAACAGAACTCTTAAACAATGGCATTGGGTTTTTCTGCAAAATTCATATGAACCTGATAAACCTCTTTATACCGTTGCGGTTGACAATGACAATATCGTAGGAACTCAGACTTTTATCCCTATAAAAATGATTGATGAAAACGGAATCTTTTGGACAGCAAAATCAGAAGGGACATTAGTTGATCCCGCATATAGAGGAAAACAAATATTCAAAAAAATGTATGACTTGTTTTTTGATTATGCTGAAAAAAATAAATTTGTGTATATTTGGGGGTTTACTACCGCAACAAAAGCATTAGAACGAATAAATTTTAAAATTCCATTTAAGACTACTCAAATATTTTTACCGTTTTCTTCTAGAGCAGTATCAATGCTAAGTAAAACTGATACCAAAAGTATAATAACCTTAATGTATAAGATCGGTCTTGGGTGTACTCGTATTGTATCATCTACTAAATTGATTATGAACAAACCTGGGAAACAAGATTCTATAACTATCAAAACATTAGTTAAAGCTCCACAGGAAGTAGGAGATGTCTGCCAAAAATTTATTGATACCTACGGTGGAAAAACAATCTATAGAGATTCAGAGTATTTTCAATGGAGGATTTTTGAAAATCCTTACGTCAAAGGTGTTTTTAAAACAATATATGTTGACAGCGAATTAGTTGGTTGGGTTGTCTATTCGTTAGGTGACGATGGTATCGGATGCCTTGTAGATGTTTTAGTTGTTCAGGATAAAAATAGAAAGTTTACAATTGAATATCTATTGAAACGATTGATTTATGAAGCTGTAATCGGAACAAGAGATATGGGTGCTACAGGTATTAGAGGTTGGCATGTTACAAATCACCCTTTTGATTTGCTTATTAAAAAAGTTGCTAAATCCTTAGGGTTTTATCACTTTCAAAGAGGGTATGCTGCTGTTATTTATTCTACTCAATCAGCAGAAGAAAGACCATCGCATGACCTGTTCAATGATTGGTATATCAGCCGTATATTTACAGAAGGAGTACTTGGTTGAACTCCGCACGCATTGATTATATTAAGAAACAAATTGAAAACCATATACGGTTATTCTTTTCAAAAGAAATTGTGGAACATTTTAATGATACAATTGTCAGATTTCTTCCCTATGATGAAGCTGTTCATGTTAGAAAGAACCAAATAGTAATTCCTGTTGATATTAGAGCGGAACTCCAACCCGATGATATATACCAAGTAGATTTCAACAATACAAAACTTATATTATGGAATAAGCTTCCTAAGCCAACAGGTGAAGGGTGGACTCCATTACAAAATGAATCAGCACCTTTATGGTATCAGCATGTGTCAGGAACATTAATTCCTACATGGAATTTATTTGGAAATCTCTTTAATTTACTAACAGCTCAAGAAGAAATTGAATTGACAAAACGTGATGAGCATGGTCGATTTTCATCTTTAGACAGTCCGAGATTAAAAAGTGGATTACTAGAAGTACCGGCGTTTAATGAAGCTGTAGCTGTACTCGTTGGTGCACTTGGTGGTATGGTAGAAAATTGTAAACCTAATTTTGAACTTAAAGACTTGGTGAAACCACCTGTTGTAGTACTTTCTCACGATTGTGATGTTCTTTATGGAAATGATTTTTGGACTCAAATAGTTAGAGCTTACAGAGTACTTCTCCCGCTAACTCGTTTTCGCTTACCCCGAATAGGAAACTTATGGTGGATAATTCGTAATTATGTAACACCAAAAAGATTTTATTTTGACAATGTAAAAGGTATGATTGACATCGAAAGAAATTTCGGCTATACATCCACTTTTTATCTTATTAATGGAGAATATGGAAGATTCGGAACAAGAAGCGGAATCAAGGGAATTATAGATTTAGCTAAAATTGTCCCTGATGGTTGGGACTTAGGAATGCATTATAATTACAATACTTTTCTCAAGGAAGATTTGTTCCATTCACAAAGAAATGAATTGCAGGATGAATTATCTATTCCAATTCAAGCGGGAAGAGCCCATTACTTAAAGTTTGATTCTCAAAAATCATTTTCATTCTTAGCATCAAATGGCATTGAAGTAGATGAATCACTCGGATATGTCAAACGAATTGGGTACAGAGCAGGTCTTGGTGGATGTTTTCAGCCGTATGATCTGAAAAATGATAAGACTATTGATTTATGGGAAATTCCAATTGTAGTAATGGATGCTTGTATAGTGCAACAATATGGAAAAGATGCAATCACAGCCTTTCAAAAGATGATTGAACATATAAAATCTATTGGTGGTGCCTTGAGTATAATTTTTCATCCGGGGCAGTTCTATAATCCAGAACACAGCACTATGCTTGGAATATACCATAAATTACTTATGGAATGTCGTCATGCAGGAGTAGAATCAAAAACAGCTCTTTCATTATTAAAAGAAGTCAAACAATAATCTTACCTCAAAACAATTTATTGCTGATTTTAGTTCAATTTTTATTATGCCATCTTAAATGGCTCGGTTTTATAATTGTTGATTAAATATTAAAGAAATGATATGATATGAATATGAATGCTGAAATAAATCAATTTTCGGTTTTGGTTGTTGTACCGGCATATAATGCTGCCGAGTATATACCTGAACTGTCAAAACGTCTTCGAAAATATGTCTGTGATTCAAATTTATTATTTATAAATGACGGTTCAAAAGATAACACCCTCAAACTGTTAAAAGAACATAATTTGAATCATATTAATTTTATTCATAATAAAGGTAAAGGAGCTGCATTGAAAGCAGCATTTGAATACGCTATTGAAAATAACTACCGCTCGGTTTTAACCATTGATGCCGATTTACAGCATCTTCCCGAAGATATACCAAAATTCTTTGCCTTAGATAACGGCAAACGGCTTATCATGGGAACCCGTGATATTTCTATGGACAAGGATATGCCTTTTCAAAGATGGCTGACCAATAACCTGACCTTTCTTATTATTTCTATTTTTTCGACTCAAAGAGTTCGTGACAGTCAATCCGGTTATCGACTTATCCCGACTGAACTATTAAAAGCATTGAGGTTAAAAACTATCGGATATGATTTTGAATCGGAGATGTTGTTTAAAGCAGGTGTTGTCGGATGTGAAGTATCAGAGGTTATGATAGAAACTATTTATGACGGGTCGACTTCTTATATCAACCCGTTTAAAGTGACATTGCGATTTGTGAGACAAATATGGAAGAGGATATGGGCATGATAAAATCAAAATATATTGTAGCTATGTTAATAGCTTTGTGTACCTTAGGTTGTTCAAAGGGAATTTCAGATGCGGAGAAGATGAACAACAAGGGAATCGATGACTTTCATCGAGGGCATTATGAAAAGGCTCTTGAGGAATTTTCTCAAGCGATAATACTTGATTCTTCAGATGCTCGGATGTTCAATAATCGGGGGTTGGTGTACCATACTTTAGGTGAATACAAAAAAGCATTGGCTGATTATGCCCATGCGTTATCTCTTAAAGCCGACTTTTATGAAGTTTATAATAACACTGCCTTGACATATACCCAACTTGAAAAATATGACTCAGCAATTTTTTATTACAGTATAGCAATTCAGTTTGATTCTACTGATAAAGAATTATTTGCCAATAGAGGAGATGCCTATTATCAGGCGAATCAATTTGTAAATGCTGTTCGTGATTTCAAAAAAGCGATAGAACTTTATCCGAATTATATTGAAGCGTATAACAACCTTGCTATGACATATCTTGAACAGGAAGATTATTATAATGCCTTGGAATCAATCAACGAAGCTTTGCGAATTGACCCGACTTACGCTCAGGGATATATTAATCGGGCAAAAATTTATTATGAAGCGGGAGAATATGAGCTGGCTGTCAAAGATTGCGACAATGCTATTCACGAAAGCAAACATATCTATGAAGCATACCTGAACAAGGGTGTTGCTCTAGAAAAACTTAAAAGAAATAATGAAGCTGTCAATGCTTTTAAGTTATATATAGAATTTGCACCTGATAATGACAAGTTTATCCCAATGGCACTCGAGAAGATAAAACATCTCTCGAAATAAACATAGTTCTGTCCTACAGATTTTATTGCTTCCAATTCGGGTACTTGGTTGAATAATTTCCGCTCTCTCACTGACAGGGTGTGTCAGTTTAATTTTATTGACTATCGCATCACACTTGCATCGTGAAAAAATCGGTTGTATATTGGCTTTGAGAAAATTAATACATCCTCTTTAGATAAACCGATAAATAGAGGAAGATGAAAACAGAAAGGGAATTATGTCAGTAAATAAAGCAATTTTAATAGGGAGACTTGGTAAAGATCCCGAACTTCGCTATACATCGGGCGGTAAAGCGGTTGCCTCGTTTTCACTTGCTACGTCAGAACGAGATCGGAAGAGCGTCGTGTAGGGAAAGAGTGTAGATCTCGGTGGTCGCCGGATCATGAAAAACAAAAACAAAAAAACAATACGTAAAAGAATTTGAAATGCAAGTGTGT
>CALCCW010000081.1:0-20743 GCA_937900185.1 uncultured candidate division Zixibacteria bacterium
GGCGACCACCGAGATCTACACTCTTTCCCTACACGACGCTCTTCCGATCTTTTTGTGATATTTTGAATGTAAGTTTTGTATGTATCACTAAACCAAACAACAACCAGCTGATAAGTGACCAGAGTTCTATCGGGTCCCATGCCCAGTATCTTCCCCAGGCAATATGAGCCCATATTGAACCAGAAACAATCATAACACCCCATAGGATTAAACCGAAGATGAGAAAGTTTAAAATCATTTGAGGAAGTTTATTATACTCGGGAACTTTTGCTGCTATTTTTTCGTATGATTTGAGTTTTTCTTCGCCCATCAGATATAGGATAGAAAATGATGCTCCGATTAAAAATGATGAAGCACCTGAAGTAGCAAATGATGCGTGAATAAAAAGCCAGATATTTGTTAAAGCCGCTGAAAGTTCTGATGCTTTGGTTGAAAGTGATGATGCCCAACCCATCATGAGAAAAGTTATTGCAGAAACGGGAAGAATGAGCAATACAGTTTTTTTATTGGCATAGAGAAGAACAATAAAAAATAAAAGAACAAACCAAATTGAAGTTATCATTGATTCAAATAGTGTAACAAAAGGTGGATGACCGGTAACGGTCCATCGGAGTATACCGAAAGTTGTAATTGATGCAAATGCTGCTAAAAGAGAATAACGAGAATATCTAAAGATATGTTCTTTTTTAAACATGAGAGCTAATAGGACAATAAAAAATGTCATAGCTAAAAAAAGTGTTGTCGACCAGAAAAAGAGAGATTCGGTGGAATTCATTTTTTCTTTGTTCCTATTACTCGAGGAATGAGACCAATAGTCATTCCAATTAATGCCAACCAAAAACTTGCAAAAATTAAATTTAGATACGGGCTTTTTACAATATGGTAATAACACCAGTTTCTCAATCTGGGGATTACCAGTTTGTATCCGTCATAACTAATCGTATCGTCTAATCCTATTGTTCCTTGATACAACAAATTATCGTCAATTTCAACATCTAAATTAAATAAAGTGGAGTCAATATGATTTTGTCTTGGGGTCGCTTCAATAGTAATTTTCATATTGTAATCTTTGAGAATATAATAATCGGCATGAATTGTATTCTCTTTTGAACGTTGAATAGCAAGCCTGATAAATCTTTTAAAAATTGTCTTGCCGGTTGAGTCTATTACAATAACTTCAGGAGAATATCCGTGTTGAAGTTCATAATGAAATTCAAGACCATTGTATACAAAAGGGTTGTTAGTAGTAACAACTACGGTAGTTTCGGGAGCATTGGGAGAATCTTGTAGAGATATTTCAGATGCGGAAGTTTTCTTATCATTAATTAAATAAGCGGGATAATATGCTATATGTTTTATTTTAAATCGCCCGTATTCTTCTGAGTAAAAAGGTCCTTGATAAGCTCTGGTATAGTCGTCTCTGTTTTCAACTATTGACTGTCCTTCAGTTAGAGCTAAAATACCTTCAAATTTATACAAATAGTTTAAAACAACACTAAAAAGTAAAAGAACCAAGGAGAGGTGAAAAATAATTGAGCCGAGATGACGTGCTTGAATAAGTTTTCGGTCTGTTTTATAGATAAGACGAAATCTTCGTGCATTACCAAAAAATAGGTTGACAGCGAGTAAACCTATTACGATAAAGAAAACCGGAGTTGTATATATTTGGTCTAATTTTAAATATTCAATATATTTGTAATTATCACCGAGTTTTTTCTGCCAGTCTACAATTTGGTTTTGAGCGATGTCTTGCTGCGGGATAATAGCTGAAATGACAATAAGAGATAAAAGTAGTCCAATTAAAACAAATGCCAGTCTTGTCGAGGCAAGATTGATTCTCATAATAATGTCCGATTAATATCCGTATCCGGAGTGAGTTCTACAAGTTTCTGTCCAGCATTGTTTATTTACATAATCAATATTTGAAAGGTAGCCGTTACAGAATGCATCGACATCTTGTCCCGAACCTGCTGAACCGTCGCGGTCTCTGAAATTCCATATTTTATTCTGACCGTGAACATATAGATTAGTTGTGGCAAGGGGAGCTCCACCCGACCAAGAATCTGTCGGAACACCTAAGCCGGCTGTACTTGCATAATCCCACATGTGGCAGGTAAAACATCCTTGTGAAGATCTATGAGCAGATCTTGAGGATGGGTGCTGTGAGAAACGACTGGAAGAAGATGAACCGCTCCAATAGACGCTTGACCTATGACAGACATTACAAAGAGGAGTACCGACAGTGCTACTTGAAACAATACTGGCTACAAGCAGGTGTTCGGCATTGGAACCGTGGGGACCTTCAGGGTCAGCAGAGTTATCAGAACGGTGACAATCAGAACAGTAATTTGAGCCGCTTGAACCCCAAGGTTCATACATAGTAGTCGAATTACAATATGGATTCTGATTAGCAATGGTTATACCATGTGTAGATGGATAATTTGGGTTTATCTCTTCAGCAATATTTGGTGAACCTGTCGGAAGAGTTGTATAATTTGAATGACATTTCAAACATATTTGATATTCATTTTGTGCGGGTCTGAGAACACTGTATCCGGTTGGAGCAGCAAAGACATTTGCATTATCAGTCGGAGTAGGTCGTGCTGGCCAAGAAGTTGGTTCAACACCAATAGCTCCTTTGAGGGTATTAGATACAAGTTGCGATGAACCGTCATGCGTTCCCTGAATAGATTCATGGACATTGTGACAATCTTCACACTCAACATGGCGAGCTGTAGTAGATAAATCTTCTAAAGGTGTATGAATACCAGAGTAATTACCTATTTGGTGAGAGTATGTATAACTAAATTTTGATTCAATATCCAGAGCAGTATTTGTCATGCTTTTAGCACTAAAGAAGTCAAGGTTTGAACCTGCATTAGGATTAGAGGTAGTTGAGTGACATTTAAAACAGAGATTCTCTTCAAGTGGGCTGGTTGGTGAGGCTATTCCTGTTGAATCAAGAAATAAAGCAAAACTGGAACCGTGAACAGAAACTTTTATTGTAGAATTTTGATATGTTTTTAACATATCATCATTATGACATTTGGTACAGTTAGCATTAAAAACAGAACCGTCTGTCGCAAATGTTGTCGGAACAGAGTAGTTATGCCCACTGGTGGCGGCATCATATTCGGTCTTATGAATAACACCATGGGCACTTGATGCCGTGGCATTATTAAGCTGTTGTTTCCCAGGGGAAATATGAGCAGAATGACAGGCTGAACAGCTTGGGTCAGGGTCGGTGTGACAGGAAAGACAAATACCACCATTGCCGGTTGATTGATAATCGCTATTTAATAGAACTGTATTATCACCGCTCACCGGGTCAATCGCCCAGTCAACACGTAGATTGGATCCTCTTGTACCAATACCTGTGTTTAAATCAGGTCTGAAAATATCATGGTCAACATGACAGGTTAAACAGTTTTTTATAGTGAACATGCCGCTGGCACCGGGGGAATAATCGGCGGCATTATCAGCTAAGATATGTCGGGTTAAAAGAGAAGTGCTGTCCATAGCAGTAAAAATCTGCTCATGGCAGGAACATGCCATACCGCCGTTTGATTCACCGGCTTTAAATCCTTCAGTATGTAAATGACACTGGGTGCAGTTGTCGCTGTCATGGTGAGAATCAGGAAGTTGAGAGCCGTCATTACGGTGATGTGCTGTTGTAGTATGGCAGACTTCGCAGACTCCGGTAGATACTCCATCGGTGGCATCTGCCATAACACCGGAAGTGGGGTCTCCGACAGTCGGGTCGGGGGTATTGTAAGGGTCGCCTATTCCAAGAGTTTTAAAAATAACTTCCATGAGACCAGAGTTAGGAGTTTGAATAGTATCATTAACAAGATATATGTTTGTAACATCATGAGATGAATGACAAACTAAACAATTTTGCCCTTGATGGTCTAATAAATTATGACAGGCGGAAGCAGTACCGCCGCAGTTGTTGGAATTATTTGTTCTTTTTAGGATATTTCCATCTCCGAGAATTGCTGCGGATGTAACAGTTAATTCATCTAAGTTGTTTGCAAAATCATCTGTTGCAGAAGCAGCAAAGTTATCTTCGACATAAAAATATAAATCATAAGTTCCTGTAGATTGTATGTCAGCCGGATTCCATAAAACCGATGCTCTGTATGTGGTACCTGAAATATGCTGTATTCGTAAGCCTTGTTCTTTATGTTTAGCAGCATTGGTAACAATAATTTCAGTAGAATTATCTGGTTCTCGTAGTTTAATTGTAACAGAAAATGCTCCGGTACCCGGATAGTCAGCATCTGAGAAATCTACGGAAATAGTAGTGAACTCAGAACCAATTCTATTGACCGAGATAGGGGTGACAGATGTTGCACCGGAAATAACAGTCGGCAGACTATTAGTGATAGCACTATATAATTCTAATTCATCAGAATTGTTTGCATAATCATCGGTAGAAGTGGCACTTCCGTCAGATACAGAAATATAAATATCATAAAAGCCGAGAGCTTGTAAATCAGATGGGTCCCAGGATGTTTCAACTCTATATACGCCGCTTCCTTCGTCGGTGATTGTAATACCCTGAGTACCATTTGTGGCATCGGTGGCTAATAAAATTTCAGTAGAATTGTCAGGTTCTCGTAACTTTATATTTATAGTGAAAGCATTTACACCCGGAAGGTCAGAATCTAAGAATTGAGCCCCGATAGTTGTAAGATTAGTACCAATAGGTTCAACACCGGCAGGTGTTGCGTATGATGCATCCGATGCGATAATCGGAGGGGAATTTTCTCCACCGTTGGAAATAAGCAGTTCATCTAAGTTGTCGGCAAAGAAATCGGTGTCGGAAGCTGTGCCGTCTGAAATTATTGTTTGAATATCATAGTAGCCGACAGTAATATTATCAACAGGATCCCATGAGAATGTTGCCGTAAAACTACCACCGCCGTTATCTGTAATTGTCAGTCCGTTTTGACCATCTGTGGAATTTTCAATAAGAGGAAGGATTGTTTCGTTGTATGGGGCTCGTACTTTTATTGTTATAAGAAAACTTGTTACCGCCGGAATGTCAGCATCAGTAAACGGAATTGTAAATATTGTACTGTTGGCACCCGCTCTATCAATTGAGGTTGGAGAAACAGATGTTGCCGAGAGTGTAATTATAGGTGCCGCATTTGTAAATACTTCATTTATTTCCAACTCATCAGGATTGCTGTTGAAATCATCAATAACAGATGCTGTTCCATCGGATACTTCAAAATAGAGGTCATATAAGCCGAGTGTCTGTATATCAGATGGGTCGTAGGTGTATGATGCAGTGTAGGAACCTCCGCTATTATCAACAACAGTTAGCCCACCGTTGCCATTGGTGAGATTATTAACAAGAATCAGTTCGGTTGTATTGTTTGGTTCTCTTATTTTAAAAGTTATATTAAAACTATTAGCAGCAGGTTGATCTACGTCTGTAAAATTAGCAGAAATTATAGTTGTGTTGGCATTTAGTCTGTTAACAGGTGAAACAGATACATTAGTTATTGAATTTACAAGAGTAGGTGCATCATTTTGTGGGGTGACGGTGAATGTGGCAGGGTCTTCAGACCATAAGCCAAGTGGGTCGGTGGCACGGAATGTAATAGTTTCGGCACCATTCCAATCGGAACTTGGAGCGGTGATGAATACATACCTATTTGTTAAATTTATTGATAACTCGGTGTTTCCTGTATATGTCCAAGTCAGCTCTGCATCACTGTTATCAGGGTCTGAAACATAGTTGTCGAGTGCTATAGATGTGAATGTTCCCCCTTCAGAAATTGTTTGATTCGGTATATCAGTTACAACCGGTGGTTGATTGGAGGTAGCCGGCTGTACATCTAACACGATATTATCGAGATTTGATTGGGCAAAAGCGTTGATGTCGGTGCCGCTTTCTAAGTCCGAAACTATTTTAAGCGTATATGTACCTGATATATCAAAAAATGATGATATATCTGATGTCGTTACATTTCCGGACAGGGATGAATTTGTTGAGGGGATAGTCAAATCAGACCAAATTTCTACTGAATCACCGGAAGGTTTTATAATTTTAACAACAATACTGTTATTGGCAGCTTGAATAGCTTCGCTCCATTTGTACCAATAGAGGCTTAGGAAAACATTATCAGTGCTGTTAATTGTTCCAATTGATTGTTCTAAAACAAAAGAAAATAATATATTACTTCCGTTACCGGTTAGACCCTGAACTGACCCGCCATTAAAACTGTTCCATGTTAACGAACCGCTTCCGCTTGACGAATTTGTCCACCCGGTAGTAATGTCTGTATCAAAAGTGCCGTTGGTGATAACATCAGCAGCATATATATGAGTTGAGCCAATAAAAAATAGAATAATAATATAAATAATTTTATTCATATGCTTAAAACATAAATTGGATATTAATAACATTTGGTTGATTTTCATACTATTGTTCTCTCTAACTGCTTTGTGAAAAATATAACAAAATATCAATTATAGTCAAGTAAAGAACTCTTTAATGATGAAGTTTCCATGACACTATCTAAATCGGTATAAATTGTAATAACTTGAATTGAGCATGCCCACTATGAATATGTGGTATAATAAGTTATGGCTTAATCATTTTTTTTGTTTGTTGGTGGATTTAATGTGCATTTTTGCTTGGTTTTAAGAAAAATCAGATATTGAGGATAAAATAGTAATTTAATTAAGTTATGTGCTATTTTTAAAAGGAATAGTTGACAAATTTTATTATCTATTTATTATGTATTATCATAATAAATGAAAGAATTGATGTGAATTTTAAAATATTTATACTGTTTATCCTGATTTTCATCTGTTGTCAAATATCTGCTAACAATTCAACTTTGGTGAGAATTCGTACTGATGTCGATTCTATTGAGCTTAAGATAAATGATTCTCTTTATCAGATTGACAACTATGGTAATTTCTTAACAGCTCACAATTGGTTCATTATTCCACTGACAAATGGAGAGTATCATTTTGTGCTGAGATATGATGAACAACAAATAGATACTGCAATTACTATTAGTAATCAGGAGTCTATAGTTTTAGAATTTCCTTTTTTACAGGCGGAAACAGAAAAACCTGTTACTGAAAAAAATGAAATTAGAATTCCGGTTACATCTGTTCCTGACAGTGGATTTATTACTATAAATGGGAATACTTTGGAATTGTTGACTCCTACAATTATTACTGTCAAAAAAGATACGTTTACTATTGAAGTGTACAAAGATGGATATGAACCTTTAGTAACAGATCTTATGATAGCAGACTTACAGCAAAAACAGGTAATTTTTATTTTAAAAGCAATGGAGCCTGCACGTTTTAATGCCGATTCTTTAGGGCTTTCAATGGAAAAAGAAATTCCCCCTTTTGATATACGAATTGCTGAAAGAGTCCAAAATAAATATATGGGTATGGCTGAGACATTTATTATTTTCCCTTTTGCCCAGGGGTTGATTGCGAAATTAGCACTCGATGATGATAATCAAAAAGTTGCTGATGTCATGGTTGGAGCAGGAGCTTTTCTTACCGGGGGGGCTTATATTTTAAGTAAAATTCTCTCAAAGAGAAAACGAAATGAAATTAATGAAAAAAATATTGAAGTTGAGAAACAAAATTTAGAAATAAAAAGTAGTAATAAAGAGATAGAACTAATGGTTAGAAAAGTAAATGCTGATAGAAAAATCAAATGGGAAGATGAAAATGTTAATAAAGGGGTTGTGAAAATCTCTGATGCTCAGTAATTTTCTAAAACGCAAAAATAAATATTTTTGATGCTTTTGGGTCTGTAATATATATCTGTCTTTGAATAATATCTATAGCAATACCGGAGGGATTTAAAAAAAGAGAATCTTTAGGGTATGAATTTATATATGTACCTGTTGGGTTATACATGTGTATTTGTCGATTACTCGCATCTAAGGCGTGTAGCCGTCCTTGATTGCGAATTCCACTTGGATCAAAAGATGCTTCATCTTTTTCCAACAGTTTTACATCTATCATATTATCATAAGCAAAGCCTTGAATTGCCAACTTTGCCTCTGTTGAAATTGAATCAAATTGATAAATATAATTTCCGGCACAGGTGAAGACATCAATTGTTCCAGTAATAGCGTTACCTACATATAATCTTCCATCACGAGTTACAATAACCGCAGATGGAAACCGAATTTTATGGGTTGTATCTTTTGGTATAGTCAGAATAAGTTCACCGAGTTCGGTAATATCCTCTGTGTTTACTAAAGAAACAGCCAAAACTGATTTTTGCATAATATCTGTTACATAGGCAACTTTTCTGAATATGGCGACATCATAGGGAAATAATTTTGTTACGTTGTCAGGCATTGTGTCAAAAGAATTTATAACTTTACCGTCTCTTGTGTAAAGTATAACTCTGTTTTTAGTATATTCTGTAACAACGATAAATGAGTCTCCTACATAAAATGAAGTAGGGTAGACAGAATCTAAATGTGTTAGCGGGATTGATGAAATAAAGTTAAGACTTAAATCATACATATCAATTGCGGGTTTATTCAGATAAGAAATAAAAAGAGTGTCATGATAGTTTCTGATACGGTTTGGCTGGTCACCATTTTCAAATAGCTTTGTATTTACAAGAGTAGGTATATTACTGTAATAATCGACTTTTTGTTTTTTGCCGCAAGAGATTAGCAGGGTTACAAAAAAAATAAATATAACAATCAGTCTTCTCATAGAAATCTCCAATAAAACACACACTTACATACAGTAAGTGCGTAATTTCAATTAATTTATGAGTTTTGTCAACAATTTAGACTTAGTAAGACTTTGGGTCATGATCTTTGCCGTGGCAGGTAACATAACATTGCCCTTGCTCATTTCCATTATCAATAAATTCAAGCCGTCCGGAACCTGACGGTGTACAATAGGAAGCATCAAAATTAATGAGATGTGTTCCATCTCCTTGAGGAGCAGACGCTACACCATGAGAATCATGGCATGCCGAGCATGGGGCATCTTCACCCCTAATATGCTTATCATGTTCTTTGAAACTTACATCGTTTAGAATAGATGATCTGCTATGACATGAATAACAAAGAGCATAATTAGATGCTGATTCTGTTGTAAAGTCGGCAGTTTCATAACGCATTTTTAAAATAGGTACAAAATCTGAACCGTGCGGACCGGCTGAACTTCCAACCGGAGCGGCATGACAGTCTTGACAGTTTATTCTTGATGACTCATTCATTGGGGCGATTAACGATGGGACATTTGTGTTGGTTCCAACAGCAGCTACCGGATGAAACGACAGCGAGGTAGGCTTGAATTCATCTCTGGTATTTAAATTTACAATGTTACGCTGAACATAAGCGGCAGTACCATGGTTATCACCATGACATTTTAAACAGACTTGATAAGATTCGGTTACCGGTTTAATGACAGTACCGTTTATATCTATTCCGTCTACACCTACTAAAGCACCGCTTAATGATGGAGCCGGAGGATTATCAGATGTTGCCGCATGGGGATTATGGCAGTCTGTACACTCCACATGCCTTGGCATTGTCAGTACATCTTCTAAAGGGTCATGTACTCCGCTTGTTGAAGTTATAGGATGAATCGATGTACGGTTGAAATCTGTTTCAATATCTAATGATGTTGCACTCATACCCTTTATGCTGAAATAATCAAGGTTTGAAGCGGCGTTCGGATTTGTTGTTGATGAGTGACATTTAAAACAGAAATTTTCTTCAAGAGGTTCTGTTGGTGGAACAGCTCCGGTAGAATCGAGAAACAAAGAAAAACTTGAACCGTGAACGCTTACTTTTACGGTCGAATTTTGATATGTTTTTGCCATATCGTCATTGTGGCATTTTGTGCAGTTTGCATTAAAAACAGAACCATCAGTTGTAAAAGTTATAGGGATTGAGTAGTTGTGTCCGGTAGTTGCTGCATCATATTCGCTTTTTGTTATAAAGCCGTGAGCACTGGATGCTGCGGCAGTGTTAAGCTGTTGTTTCCCGGGGGAAATATGAGCAGAATGACAGGCAGAACAGCTTGGATCAGGGTCATCATGACATGAAAGACAGACACCGCCACTTCCGGTTGATTGATAATCACTATTCAGAAGAACTGTATTGTCTCCAGAAACAGGGTCAATTGCCCAGTCAACACGAAGATTAGAAGCTCTTGTGCCAATACCGGTGTTTAAATCAGGTCGGAAAATATCATGGTCGACATGACAACTCAAACAATTTTTAATTGTAAATAAACCGCTTGCTCCGGGGGAATAGTCGGCGGCGTTATCAGCTAAAATATGTCTGGTTAAAAGTGAGGTGCTGTCCATAGCAGTAAAAATCTGATTATGACAAGAACAGGCTAAACCACCGCCCGATTCACCTCCTTTGAATCCGTCTGTATGTACATGACACTGGGTGCAGTCTTCTCCGTCATGGTGAGAATCAGGAAGTTGAGAGCCGTCATTTCTATGATGTGCTGTTGTAGTATGACAAACTTCGCAGACTCCGGTTGCTGCTCCATCGGTGGCATCTGCCATAACACCGGAAGTCGGGTCTCCGACAGTTGGATCGGGTGCATTGTAAGGGTCGCCTATACCAAGAGTTTTAAAAATAACTTCCATGAGACCAGAGTTAGGAGTTTGAATAGAATCATTAACAAGATATATGTTTGTGACATCATGAGATGAATGACAGACTAAACAATTTTGCCCTTTATGTCCTTGTAAGTTATGACAGGCAAATGTTGCTCCACCGCAGTTTGCAGATGTATGTGAACGTCGCAGGAGATTTCCATCGCCGATAATGGCAGAAGATGTGATAGTCAACTCTTCAAGGTTATTTGCATAACCATCTGTAGCGGTTGTATTTTGAAAATCGGTAACTTCAAAAGACAGATCATACGTTCCGGTCAATTGAGCGTCTCCCGGATTCCAAATAACAGATGCTGTATAATTTTCTCCACCTGTATTAATAATATGGAGCCCTTGTTCACCGTCTTTGGCGGCATTGACTAAAATCTGCTCAGTGTTTGTATTGTCTCGTATTGACATTGTAATTGTAAAAGTACCGCTTCCGGGAATATCTAAATCAGCAAAATTAACTTTAAGAGTTGTAAATTCTTCACCAATTCGGTTAACAGATGCAGGGATTGTAAAAGTTGCTCCTGCTGTAACAGTCGGAGGATTGTTTGAAACAGCATCAAATATTTCCATTTCATCAATGTTGTTAGAGTAATCGTCTACTGATGAGCTAATACCATCGGAGACTTCAAAATATAAATCATAAAAACCAATGCTCTGTATATCAGGGGGGTCCCATAAGATAGAGGCGGTATAAGACCCTGCTCCATTATCTGTAATCGTGACTCCTTGAGTTCCGTTAGCAGCATTTGTAGATAGAATTGTTTCGGTAATGTTGTCAGGGTTGAGAAGTTTAAATGTGACATTAAATGCATTGACACCCGGAATATCAGGGTCATAAAAATCAGCAGCAAAAGTAATAGAATTGGTACCGATTCTTTCGACACCGGCAGGGGAAGCAAAAACAGCATCAGATTGAACAATTGGAATATTGTTTTCTCCGCCATTTGCGATTGTCAGTTCATTTAGATTGCTGGTAAATAGGTCTGTATCTGAGAAAACACCGTTTGTAACGGAAAAATATAAATCGTATAGTCCTAAAGTAATATTGTCAGCAGGATTCCAATCAATAGAGGCAGTATAAAATCCTCCACCATTATTAACAATAGTCAATCCGTTTACCCCACTTTGAATTGAATCAGCAATTATAAGAGTGAATTCATTATAAGGAGATCTTACTTTAAAGGTTGCAAAGAATGTATTAATATTGGGTAAGTCTGTATCTTCAAATATAACTGACAAACTCGTAGAGTTTGTACCAAATCTATCTACAGATGCCGGTGTAGGAGTAGTTGCCGAGGGTGTGATATTGACAACAGCAAAAGCTGACGGAACTGCTGCACCGCAAGTTACGATTAAAAAGATAGTTATTGTCTTGATTAGTATGAGATATATTTTTTTCATCTGTTTGCTATTATTCCTTATACATTTACATATTATAAAAATCTATGGACCGTCAACTGTTCCTGAATTTGAGTCAGTATAGTGTACGCCATGGCAACTGGTACATTTCATCGTTGTTCCGGTACCAAATTGATAATCATTTGTAGTATTGCCGTCAGACGGCTGCGGATTGCCGTCGGTATCTAGCGGCGGATTGTGAAAGTCCGAGGTTGACGGAAGAGCTACACCAACCGGATGAGAAAGAACATTGCCGGTATATGTTTTTACAGAAGTGACATTACGGCTTCTATGACAATCTAAACAGAGTTGGTCGGCGGAGTTGTCCATTCGTAAAAATGGAGGATTACTATTGGCATGTGGGTCATGGCAGGTGGCACAAGTAACTTTACCGTCTTTTGTAATGTGTTTTAACAGTTCTGCCCCTTGAGGTTGATTTGCTCCATAAGCAGCGTTGGAAGTGTCAACATCCCAACCATGTGAAGTTCCCAAAACACCAGGTTGTGCTTTTAATGATGAGGAAAAATATTTTGTCATTCCGGTCCATCCTCCCGGAGTATGACAAGAAAGACAAAGAGTAGAAACCAAAGAATCTGTTGAGTTCACTAATATGTCACCGAGAGTCGAGTGAGTGATATGGCATTGTTCGCAGTTTATGCTGGCGGTTGTACCATGAGGATCATCAAGAGCAGATACCGTGGAGGTAAAGATAAGAAGAACGGCGATTATTGTACATATTTTCATCATAATTTCAACCTATTTTAGAAGTACCATTTTTTTGGTCTCAATAAATTCATCGGCAGTCAGTCGATAGAAATAAATGCCTGTTGCTGATTGTTGTCCGTATATATTTTTACCTGACCAGAGAATAGAGTGCTTACCGGCAGGCAATGACTTATCCATAAGGGTAATAACTTTTTGACCGTTTAAGTTAAATATCTCAAGGGAAACATTGGACTTATTTGCCAGTGTAAAATCAATAGTTGTTGTCGGATTAAACGGATTGGGATAGTTTTGTGCCAGACTAAAACTGAGAGGTAAACCGGAAGTAGAAAATGTTTGGAATTCTGACCATTTATAGGCAGAGTCTGCACTATGCACTCTTGTCCGCCATTGATAATCAGAATGAGTCTCTAATTGTTCTGTAGTTATCCATTGAGCAGTATAAATAGTTATGTTTTGAAGTGTATCAAAAGTTTTAGTTGGAGCAATGGAATAACTTGATGCGATAAGATTTTCAGTATTATCTGATGAGTATATTTCAAAATCAAAAAATATGATTTTAGTTGTAAGTTGTGTTGATGCAGTTGCGAAAAAATTAATTGCCGATGTTTGTACAGTATCATAAGGAAGAGGTCTTAGCTGTTCCATTGTGACAGCTTCTTCTGAAGTATTTGATGAGGTGATGTGGAACATTTGAATTTTTGAATTTTCTGTTGAAGCAACATAGAGAATATTATTTTCATCAATTGTAATTCCGGTTGGAGTGTTGAAACTGATATTGATATTGCCATTTGGAATCATGTCAAGATATTCGCCGTCTGCTGAAAAGATAGAAACTCTATTTTGGTATCTGTCAGAAATATAAACCAAACCGTTATTACCGACAGAAATCTCACCTCCACGCGTAATCTCACCAATACCCGCTCCAAAGGCAGAGAATGATTTGATAAAAGTACCGTCAGGTTTTATTATCCAGATTTCAGAATTAAGCTGGTCAAATACATAGTAATTGTTATTGGTTGTGTTATAGACAAAACTATTCGGGAATGATATAAAAGTTCCTTCATTATTTTTAAGCTGTATGATAGATTCAATTTCTTTGTTTCTGTTAAATATAACTATTTGTTTTGCTTCTGAATCTAAAATTGAAATTTTGCTGTCTAAAATAATATCAATCGGATACAGAAACGAAAAAGTATTTTCGAAGTAATCTGATTGTTCATCTTGAGACATATCAACATAGGCAACGATATGTGCTTCTAAATCACAATAGAGATATTCGTCTTCAGACAGTTTGCAAATAGAGTTGGCGTCACCTTGGATATGTAGTTTCTGGCGGTAAAGTCCCTCGGGTGTAAAGATTTTTATCTCTTTTGAAAAAGGTTCCAATACTGTCAAACTATTGTTATCAACAGTAATTGAGGAAGGAGCAAAGAGATTATTCTCAAGTGTGCCGACATACTCAATTTCTACCGCATCAACGGAGAGATACACAATTGATAAAAGAGCTATAAAGAATAAAAATGTCACATGTTTTCTCATAATATCACCATCATCGTTTAATATCGTGCCGGACTATGTGCATGATTATGGCAGGATAGATAACAACTGCCGCTTTTTAAACCGGTAGAATTATATTGAATCAAATTTGTTTTCGGGTCTCTTTTGACAGCCTCTTTATTAAATGCAATCAAGTGATTATTTGTTTGCGAAGAATGGGAAGCATGACAGGTAAAGCATGAAGTTCCCGGAATGCCTTTTAAAGGGTCACCTACGATATGTTCATTATGAAGCGGAAATGATTCATTCGATAAAATCGATACTCGGTCATGACAGGAGTAGCAGAATTCATAGGCATAAGGTGATTCGTCTGTAAAAGGTTCTATGTCATAGTTTCCGCTTAGTAGAAACTTATTCTTTGAACCATGGGGTCCTTTGGGACCACTTGGATCATCGTTTGTATGACAATCGGAACATTTCATAACATTCCCCGGTCCGAGAGCTTTGGTTAAAGATGTAGATTTTCCACCGGTGGATGCTTTGGTGACCGGATGCTGCGATCTGTTTATCAGCGAAAATTGTTTAAAGGCGTTATCAGATGATGTCTCCACTGCGTTCTTATCGACATGACATTTAAAACAGACTTCGTATTCACTTGTGGAACTTGTCAAGTATTGCCCTGATAAAGAATAACCGGAGACCTCAAAATATTTTTGAGAACCGCTTTGGGCTCGTTGATGAGGATTATGACAGTCAACACATTCAGTATGGGTTATTTCAGAAGAAGATGCGTAGGGGAGTTGTTCATCCGGGGTATGTCCGAATCCGTCAACAACCGGATGGCGATAGGTTTTATTGAATTCATTTTCAATATCTGCTAAATTAACAGTTTGGGCAAGTTTCCCGGTTGCTTTCATTTCATTTTGTTTCAATTCTGTTCCATGACATTGATAACAGAACTCTTCATCGGAATAAGCAAGCATCGGCTCATTTGCTTTACCATGTCCAACATGACAAGAGCCGCATCCCTCAAGGAGGTTGGAGGAATTAATATGCGAATATGTATCAGTCTGCAGACATAAAACCGAGAGAAGAGACGCTATAAAAAATATTTTTTTCATAATCATTACTTTCTAATAATTGTGACATGAGACGCACACAGCATCAAATGTTGTTTTATTCCAAAACGGATATTTGTCAGATTTAGAATCATCATGCGGGTCATGGCAGGCAGTACACTGTACATAGCCGTCGGCATCGGTACCGACAATTTTTTCAGGGTCTTGCGGAGGCCATTTGAGATGGCTGTCGGCAAGTGCTATATTTTGCTCGTATTTTACCGAAACAGGATGTGTGCCGGAAAGGTCCAATCCGACATTTGATTTCCTATTAGTTGGTATTTCACCTGAGACCCCTACATTGTTCATTTTAATCGGTTGTCTGACACCCTTGATAGCACCAACAGCAATAGTGCCGTCATGGCAGGATAAACAAAGTTTGGTGGCACCATTGGGTTGTTCGGTTTTACTGTCCATGGTAGAACGTTCATACGTTTTGAATTTACCGGAGGATGTTTCATGGTTCCAAAGCGGTCCTTCAGAAGAAGTATTATGAGAGCTGTGACAGAAAATACATACCCTTGTTTCTGATGAGGCTTTTATATCGCCGGTTCCTGAGACAGAAAGGTTATGTTTTGAGTTAAGGATAGAACCTGCCAAAGCTGAGCCATACAATGTTATGATAAATAGGAGTACTATAGTTTTTTTCATTTTTGATCTCCTAAATAGTAAAAGATCTGTATTCTATTATTAAATGTATCTGCGATATATATAGTATCATTTTGTATATCTATACCTGCCGGCGACCAAAACTGTCCTGCCGATTGTCCCCGTGAACCAACAGAAAGAAGCAGTTTTCCGTCAGATGTAAAAACTTGAAAATTATCGGCAAGATTATCAACAGTATAAATATGATTTTCAGAGTCAACAGCGATACCTTTTGTTCGGCTAAAAGTACCCGGACCGGAACCTTCCATACCGAATGAATTCAGCAGAGAACCATTTGAATCAAAAGTTTTTATTTTATAGTTTAAAGCGTCATTTACAAGGATATCATTGTTTGAGTGCGTAGCAAACGTTGGATAATGAAAAATAGCGGAGTCATTAGCTTTTGGAACTTGGTTTATTAACTCACCTTTGAGATTAAATATTTTCAAACTGTGGTCGCCGGTATCAACTACATACAATTTGTTTTGTGATGGAAGTATCGCCAGTCCGGTAGGTCTCACAAGATTAGTAGTTATAAACGGTTTAAGCTTGTTGTCTTTATATATAAAGACAGACTTATTCTCTACATCAGAAATATACACCGCACCTTGTGAATCAGTACAGATAGCAATGGGGTATATAAACGGATTTTTTTTGTCTGTTATAAATGTATACGTATTCTTCATGCGGTTTATTTTTACCAATGCTTGAATATTTTGACAAGTGAGAAATATGTTTTCATTAGTAACAGCAATATCAAAGGGAAGCGAGATGGTCTCATCGTCATCATTACCTGTGAATAATCTTCCGATTTTCCCAAAAAATCCAGATTCAATTTTTAAATCCTTAAAATTAATATCGCCGATATACTGCAGTTTTGCTTTATCCGGGGGAGAAGGCCATACGAGATTTTTATTGCCTGAATGAGAAATTTGAAAACAGCAGATAAACAGTATGAGAGTCAATTGTAATAGTTTCATTAGAAAATCCCAAACCTTCTGGTAATCTTTCCATTTATTTCATGGATAGAGTATCCCTCGGTTGTTGATATGTCTTCTTTTTTATACTCATATGAAAATACCAAAGATATTTTTCTGAATTGGTATGATATTTTTGTTGTAAAAGAAACGTCTAGATTATGTTTTGGTTTTGTCGAAGCATCATAATATTCATTGGACGGGTGAACAATCTTAAGAGGGTCAATATCCCGAGTATCTCTTGTATAAAACATTTTAATCGGTAGTTTGATATAGGGTACTTTAAAATCTAAAGACATAGTAAGTTTATTTATATTACTTCCTCTTACAATTAAAGAATCAAGATTGATATCGTTAGTTGAAGTTTGGGCAATAGTCATGTATCCGGTTGAAAGAGTAAATTCTTCCCAAGGAGTTAAAGTGATATCAATTTTATATGATTCTTTTCTATCTATTCGAGATTTATCTAAATTCAAAACACTTGTTAAAGAGTCAGCAGAATAAATAGTGAACAACTCTTTTTCCTGAGTTGTCAGTAAAGATAATTTTATTACTTTCCCAAAACGTTTGATAAGATTTATATCAAAAACATATCTGTTTTTAATATCATCACCTTTTGAATCGAATTTCTTTCTGTATCCATATTCCAAACCGGCGGTTATATCGCCTATAGCATGGTAGTTGGTTAGGTATGTTTTTAGAAAGAAACGTGATTCAATCTCTTTTGAGGAAGAAATTATGGTTGCATTACCTTCTCCATTGATAGGGTTTATTTTGGATGTAATTTTCTGATGAGAAGTAGAATATTTTGTATCATTTCTTGGCTCAATTTTGATATAACCTACCCGTTTTGAAAAACGATTTTTCAAATCAATTGTATATTGTTTATTTTCATATCCGGTATTATCACTCAAAAAATTTATATTAGTACCTATATCAATAGTCTGATTGTAAAAACTTTTGTTTGGGATAGAAAACTTATTTGATAAGATATGAGTATTGCTTGAGAGGATATCATCTATTTTAATAAACTGGTTCTCATTCGTTACTGTATCTATGCCTGTCAAGGAATCAATTCTATTAGATGATTGATTATAATTGTATGAATACATAGAATTAAACAAGATACCATTTTTCATTAAGTGGTTTAGAGTAAACGACTGCAGCAACGCTTTTGATATTTGATGTGATGATGTATCAACATCAGTTTGGTTTCTTGTTATATTTGTTTGAGATGATAAATCCGAGTTGTCAGCCAGTTTATATATAGCAGAATTATTAAAATTGTTTAAGTAGGTTGCAAGATTTTGAAAACCTTCTTTTTGATCTGAGTATTCATAAAAAGCATTAGATTTAAAACGGTCATGATTATCATACGTGAAATTTAAATTTGCAGCATTTAAAGATTGATTAATATCATTGGGGGTCGCCGGTTCAATATATGAATATCTTAATGTTATATCCTGATTTACTATAAGCCGTGACCTGCCTATTTTATTATATATCCGCGGAACCGAGGAAGCCTCTATTATGTGCATACCTGAATCAAGAACGATAGTTTGGCTTAGATTTGGCTGAATAAGATATGTAAAGAGATCGTCAATAATTATTTCAAGTGATGCATCAGGGAGGTCGTTTACGATAGTTACATCGTAAACATCAGATGTAAAAGCTGTGCCGCGTTCCTCAACCGGTCTGAGATAAATATCTTTATTAGCACCAAAGTCATAAATACGGTTATTTTTTGACTTATCTTTTTTAATAGTACTTTGTAGTTTAATATTTGAGTTTGCATTGTAATACACAGAAAACCCATTAGAATTTTTATCTTCCAAATAGTGCCTGACAACACCTGACGCAGGGTCTACCAGTTCAATATCTGTGCGGTTGTTTGCTTCATATCGTATTGAATGCTCATTCGATTCGGAGTGATATAATTCCATGGGGAATTTACGATTTGGAAACAGTGAGATTTTTCCGTAAAAATTATTTAGATTAGGGTTTAAATACATATTTTCAGTAGTTTTTATAAAATTGTTTTCAAAAGTGTTTTGAGATGTTGAATTAAAAAATGAGCCGTTGAACTTTGAGCGAACAGAATAACTTGCAAAATTTTGATTAATAAACGGTCCATTAAAAAAGAGGTTTAAATAATGTGAAGAAAGATTGGTGTTTCTTCTAGAACTGTCAGGGATGAGTGCAAGTGTATCTAAAAATTCAATAGATTCAAAATTATTTTTAAAGTTAAACCCTCTAACATCTACTGCTAATTCTCCGGTCATCGTATGGTTTGCATGAAGAGGAGTAAATAATCCGATGAGGAAAATAAGAATTATAATAGCTTTATATGTACTCAAATTACGCAACGAATGCCTCTATTTAATATGGCATCGCAAACAAAGCTGCGAGCCGGAGTTGTCTTCTACGAGAAAATTGGAATATGTATTGTCATGCGGGTTATGGCATGATGAACATTCTACATATAAATCTTCAGAAAGTAATCTGTCCGGATAATTTGTAGATACACCGGTTTTGGCATAAAAATTACCTACATCTAGTGACGCATCATAAGTGATTCCGACAGGGTGGTCATCGGTGAGATCAGTACCGACGTAGGCGTGAGAACTGGCAGTAAGTCTGCCGGTGCCGTCTAAATTTGACCCCCCCGGAGATCCGTAACTTCCTGCTTGTTCCTGACCTGGTAAATTGTTGAGTGAATTAACCGCTATTGTACCATCATGACATGAGAGACATACTAAAGAGCCTTTATGAGGTTGAGCAGATTGAGTCATGTCCATAGTATTGGATGTATACATTGTATATGTTTGTGATTCGTTAGTTTCATGATTCCAAAGAGCAGCTCCAAGGGTCTGGTTGCCGTTATGAGGGGTATGACAGAAGACACATATTTGTCTGGTGCCGACAAAGTATGAATTTTTACTATATGTACTTGATGTAAAGTTATGGGGAGTAGTATCAACACCCGCATAAACCAATATAGGTGTAATCAGTAAAAAAAATATAATAGTATATCTTCTCATTATGAGTCTCCTTATTTTTTTGCTGCAGTAATATACTTGAATACTTGTATTCGTCTGTTTACAGAATCAGCTATATAAATATAATCATTTTTATCAATATAAATTCCTGCGGGAAGTTGAAACTGACCGGGAGCATTGCCTACTTCTCCAAACTGGAGTAACAGATCACCTGTCGAGGAATATATCTGAACATTGTTACGCATAGCATCAGTGATATATATATTCCCTTCTGAATCAAGTGCAATATCTCTCGGACGTGCCATTGCTCCCATACCTGCTTTTTTTGGACCAAAGCTAAAAAGAAAATTACCGTCAATATCGAATGCTTGTACAGCAAAATGAAAAGCATCTACAACATAGATTGTATCATTTTTACTTATCTGTACCGTTATTGGATAATAAAACTCTCCTTTTTCATCGCCACGCTTTCCGATAGTTTTAATATATGTACCGTCTTTTGCATATACGACAACACGATGTTCTCGTGTGTCAACGACATACAGTTTTGACTAGATCGGAAGAGCACACGTCTGAACTCCAGTCACACTGATATATCTCGTATGCCGTCTTCTGCTTGAAAAAAAAAAAAATAAATAAAACATACATAAGACACACAAAACAAACAGAAGATGCACGTACACGGAAAAAAGCTCTATAGAGATGGACTAAAACAGCAGA
>CALCCW010000082.1:0-7543 GCA_937900185.1 uncultured candidate division Zixibacteria bacterium
TCTATAGAGCTTGTGATACTCTTACAATGGGTGAGAGTCGACTAAGTTAGATTGTAGTTATTATGTTTTTGTCTTCTATTTTTTTTTTTGTTTTTTTTCTTTGTTTCTTTTCTGTTTTTTTTTTTTAATGATACGGCGACCACCGAGATCTACACTCTTTCCCTACACGACGCTCTTCCGATCTGTAAGATGCACTGAATGTTTTAAAAGATCACGCAGACGAATAGAGTAATTTTCATCTGTAAGCAGGCATCCCGAAGCAGGGTTTGGGTAATCATCAAGTCCAAATTGTTTGGCGAGTTCAATCTGACGATGCCGTCCTCGACCGGAAATACCCTCAAGCTTTTCACGGTCAACCATGCCGTTGAGTTCCGCATCGGTCGGTTTAAGCAGTTTAGCCGAGAGAGGGCGAAGTAATTTCCCCTTGAGACCGGTAGCGTTTTCGACAAGATTGAGCTTATGTTTTACTTGTGACATAGGTCGTTGTCCCATTACTTCACCGGTGACAATAAAGTCGGCATTTACCATTTCCATTAAGTTTTTAGCTTCTTCAAGCATCAAAATCCGACAATCTGTACAAGGATTCATGTTTTTCCCGTAGCCGTATTTTGGTTTTTCGATAATATCTACGAATTTTTGTCCTAAATGCATCAGTTTTACATTAAAACCGTATTTTTCAGCAGCCGGGTACGGATTTGACCCGCACGATGATCTGTCACCTAAATCACATCCAAAGTGAGTCATAAATGTCAAGGCTGTGACCTCAATATCCTGTTGTAACATTAAAAGAACAGCTAATGCAGAATCTAATCCTCCTGAGAACAGGGTGATACAGTGACCTCTTTTTTTATTTTCAGACATTTTCTATTTTAATCCTATTATTGTATAAAATACATTTAATCTCAGATTTATATATAACGAAAAAATTATATCTTGTCTTTGATTTTTTTTAAACAATTTTACTTTTTTTCTGTTGATAATTTTAGCATCTTATCTATGTTAGAAAAGTTTGATTGTATCTGAAAGAAAGGATTTACTATTTTTTCGATTATAAATAAAGGGTTGAAGCACTTTGTCTATACTGCTCAGAACCTAACTTATTTTTCAGTTAAAGTGTTAACAGGAGTTTTTCGTCGTCCTTTTTATTTTGCTGAGACAAAAGAGCAGATGTATCTTATTGGCATTGGGTCACTTTATTTAGTGATTTTAACCGGTATATTTGCAGGACAGGGATTTGCACTCGCTTTTTCAAACGAGCTGGCAGATTTTGGTGCAAAGGATTATTTGGGGCGTATTATGACAATTGCTATTGTCAGGGAGCTTGGTCCGGTGTTGGCTGCTCTTATGATAGCTGCTCGAGTTGCTGCCGGAATTACTGCTGAAATTGGTGCTATGAAATCATCTAACCAAATCAATGCACTTTTATCTTTTGGTATTGACCCGATTCAAAAACTTGCGGTTCCGAGACTTTTAGCATTGATGGTGATGGTGCCGGTATTAACTATATTTTGTGATGTAATTGCTCTTTTAGGAGGATATATTATTGCAGTATTTTTGGCTCATGTGTCTGGAACGATGTATTTTGCTGCTGTGAAAGAGCGTTTGATTTTTGGAAATCTTTTTATTGGAATTATTAAACCAATAGTTTTCTCATTTGTGATAGCTTTTATTGCATGTTACAAAGGCTTTAATGCCGAAGGCGGAACAAAAGGTGTTGGCAAAGCAACGACAGAATCAGTCGTGCTGTCATCTATCGTGATTTTAGTTGTCAACTTTTTTATTACAAAGATTGCATCCTCGTATTTAAAAGGTTATTTATGATTGAGATTAAAAATATCAGTTTTTCATATGGTGACAATCCTGTATTAAAAAATGTTTCTTTCAATGTTGATTCATCAGAATCAGTTGTTGTTATGGGACCATCCGGTTCAGGGAAATCAACAATATTACGTTTGATTTTAGGGCTTGATTGTCCCTATGAGGGCGATATTTTTGTAGATGGGCAGAATATCTGCCATATTTCAGAAAAAGAAAAGCAGGAAATTCGTAAAAAAATCGGAATGGTTTTTCAAGACGGTGCTTTGTTTGATTCTATGTCTGTTTGGGAAAATGTAGGGTTTTATCTGCTTGAACATACCAATCTTTCTATTGAAGAAGTTGGGAAACGTGCTGTTGAAATGCTTGGGTTTGTCGGACTAAATGCTCATGAGATTATGAATAAACTTCCCGAACAACTTTCAGGCGGTATGCAGCGTCGTGTTGCTATCGGAAGATCTTTATTGTCAACTGCTCCTACAGCGATGCTCTATGATGAACCGACAACCGGTCTTGACCCTCAATCTACTGAAAATGTTTTAGAACTGATAACAAAATTAAACAGAGAACGTCAGATTGCTACAATCGTAGTTACACATCAGATTACCGATGCTATTGGTTTTGCCAAGAGATTTATTGTTATCATAGAGGGTGAAGTTGCCTTTGACGGTACTCTCGAGGAATTGCGGGATTCAAAAGATTTAAAAGTCTTACAGTTTTTAGCACCTTTTCGTTTGTCATTTAACGAAGTACTCAGAAAAGAATTTTTTAATTATACATAGGATATAACTAATATGAATATGCAGCGAACAACAAAAGTGAAATGGGGTACACTCAAAGTCGGAATAGTAATTTCTTTTGCAATTGCTGTTATGTTTTGGGCTTCGCTCTCCGGCGGTGGAACCTCGATTTTTGAATCCAAGAAAAAATTTGTGTGTTACTTCAAAAATGTCAATGGACTTGTTACCGGTTCTCCGGTATGGATGTCAGGAGTTGAAGTCGGAAATGTCAAGTCTGTGAAATTTGTGAATATCTCACCGGAAAAACAGGTTGAACTTGTTTGTCGTGTAAAAAAAGAAGTTTGGGATCGTATGACTACCAAAGCACTGGTGCAGCTTGGTACTATCGGATTTTTAGGTGATAAATATATCGAGGTGATTCCGGGTGTGGATGGAGGTAATCCAATAAACGATATGGATATTGTTCCGACAATAAATGCCGGTTCGGTTGATGCTGTTTTTGTGGAAGCGGAGAATTCTCTGGCAAGTATGCATAGCACTATAAATAATGTTGATACTCTTCTTACTCGGATGAACAG
The DNA here is from genome assembly GCA_937900185.1 of uncultured candidate division Zixibacteria bacterium. Taxonomy (GTDB): domain Bacteria; phylum Zixibacteria; class MSB-5A5; order GN15; family FEB-12; genus QQUK01. Next base: position 3,134 of record CALCCW010000082.1, read on the forward strand.
AGGAGAAGGAACTCTTGGGAAAATTGCAACCGATGATGCTATGTACAATCAAATGACAACTTTGCTTGGTGAATTAACAAAGCTTACAGCAGAACTGCAAAAAAATCAGGTTCGTATAGTGGAGTCATTAGAGCAAACTTCCAATGCAATCGGTTCTATCTCTACAAAAGTTGACAGCAATACCGGAACTATAGGACGACTGGTAAACGACCCAAAACTTTATGATAATTTGGCTCAAAGCACTGCCTCTCTTGATTCTATCTTACACAAAATTAATATAGCCGAGGGGAATGTCGGCATGCTTGTAAATGATACTGCTTTATATTCTGAAATGACTGACCTTATGACACGTATGAATTCATTGATTTCAGACATCCAAGCCAACCCGCACAAGTATTTTAAGTTCTCGGTTTTTTAAAAAGTAGAGAACAGGTCATCTACTCTCAAACTGATAGTTTGTAAGGAATAGATATGCCTATCTTTCTGACTGTTTCGATGTGTATTTGAAATTGACAAAAAAAACAATTATTATGGCTATAGATAAAGATGAGAGTCATTCAACTACCGTAAGCCGTTGAACTCCTATAGATGGGTAAAAATGTTAAACCCGAAAAAAAAATTATTTTAAGTTTTATGCAACTCATTCAAGTATTAAGAGTACTTGTAACAAAAGGATTATTTTTGTTGATTTTAAATTTTTGTTTATAGATTTTACATGGCGAAAAATAAATGACTATTATAATTTCATATAAAAGGATTTCATTATGAAAAAAACTATTTTAATGTTCGCAATTTTATTTTTTATCTTTTCAGCAATAGTCGCAGCAGGTGGTTTTGGTTCTTTAAATACTGCCAATACGATTGGAATGGGAAATGGTAACTTTATGGGAATTATCGGAGTAGGCGATAATACAAATTTTGGAGGTATTTTCACATACGGTATGTCAGACAATACTGATGGGCGAATAAAACTTGGTTTAATTGACAGAGGCGGCAATTCTGATGCTTCGCTAATGTTTGCTGCTGACTTTAAGTATAATTTTATTTCTATTGATTCATCTTTGCAAAATGGTCCCTTTGATATGGCATTGGGTGGATTTTTTGAATATTATGATTTTGATATGACTTCATTGTGGTCTTTAGGCGGGCAGTATATTGGGTCGTACCCATTAAAAATGAGCAACGGCTCAATTTTGTCTCCTTATGGAAGGTTATCTGTGCGGTTAGAGTCTTTTAACTCAAATTCTGATTTAGAAATTGGTTTTAACGGCGGTGTTAAATGGAATTTGAATAAAAATATTGATTTATACGGTGAATTAGAGTTAGACAATGCTGATAACTTTTTCTTTGGAATTGACTTTAGAGTTCTCTAAAGAAAAAGGCAATTATGACATACTTTGATGCGTTTATACTCGGACTACTGCAAGGGCTGACTGAATTTTTACCGGTTTCATCATCGGGACATCTTGTCATTATGGGTTCAATATTAGGAGTGCATGAGCCGGGGATTACTTTTGAGGTGATATTACATTTTGGTTCTCTGCTTGCTATTTTAATTTTTTTTAGAAAAAAAATATCTTTATTGATTCAATCTCTTTTTGACTCATCAATGAAGAAAGAAAGATTGATAATCGGGTATATTGTTATAGGAACAATACCTGCTACGATTATTTATTTTTTGTTTAAAGATTTTTTTGAGAACGCTTTCAAAAATCCAATTTTGGCATCAATAATGTTATTTGTAACCGGACTTATATTGCTGTCTACCAGAATCAAACATAACGGTACAAAAGACATAACTCTCATGTCAGCGATTATTATCGGCATCAGTCAGGCATTTGCAATTATTCCTGGTATTTCTCGCTCCGGTACTACGATTTCAACCGGAATGCTTTTAGGCTTAAAACCGTCTGAGGCGGCAGAGTATTCATTTTTACTTGTTATACCGGCAATATTAGGAGCAGTTATCTTAAAATTGGGCGAACTTAGTAATCTTGATTCTGCTTTAATAGGGCAATATGGTTTTGGCTTATTGGTAACTTTTGTTTCTTCATTATTTGCTGTTTATGCTGTTTTGGCATTAATTAAAAAAGGGAAATTTGAATATTTTGCGTATTATTGTTTTGCGGCGGGAGCATTTGGGCTGTATCTTTTTGTTTAGATGAATGAAAGAATACTCATAATCAGATTTGGGTCGCTTGGCGATATTATTTTAACTTCTTCTGCTGTGTTAAATATAAGATGTAATTTTCCTGATTCTTCAATTATATATCTCACAAAAGAAAAATACCGTTCAGTAGTTGAAATGATTGACGGTGTTGATGAAATTGTAACTATTGGAAACTCTATTTCGACTCCGGCTTATTTTAAGTTTTTACTCAAGATAGATTCACAGTATGATTTCATCTTTGATTTGCATGGGAATTTTCGGTCTTGGATGGCACGTAAAATTCTTACAGCCAATCAAACGGTGATATATCCAAAGCGACGGATTGAAAGAGCTTTGCTTGTCAAAAATAAAGAAATACCTGCAAGCTATCCGCATACGATAGATTTATATAATCAAACTCTTTTAGAGCTTGAAAAAATAGCTTATCAACATCGACCTGTTATTAAAACAAAATCAATAAATGATAAAAATACCGAGAAGTTTTTTAAACATCATAAGCAAGTTATTGTTTTTGCACCGGGGGCATCGTATCAGACAAAACAATATCCACCTGAAAAATTTGCCGATGCGGCAGTTCAACTGCATAAGCAAAACGGTTCAGCAATTATCTGGGCTGAGGCTAATTCTGAGGACTATGTCCCGCAGTTTCTCAGTGAAATTTCCGAGTCATCTTTCTTACTTTTAACAAATTTACCGATACAAGAGTTAGCATCTGTGATTGAAAATGCACAGTTAACAATCGCCAATGATTCCGGTATTGCTCATCTGTCATCGGCTGTAAATACACCGGTCATTGCTTTGTTTGGTCCTACTCATCCGGCATTAGGTTTTGCTCCCAGAGGAATGTTTGACCAAGTTATTCATGTAAAGGAAGAATGTCGTCCATGTTCACTGCATGGAAGCAAGTCTTGTTACCGTGACAGTCAATTTTGTTTTGATAGAATTAAACCGGAACGGATTGTTAATTTAGCTAAACATAAATTAGAGCAATCAATGATGTCTGAAAAAGCGGTATTTCTTGACCGTGACGGTACAATCATAAAAGATGAAAATTATCTCTCTGACCCAAATGATATTGAAATAATTGACGGTGCTGTTGAAGCACTAAAAAACTTACAGGAAAATAATTATAAACTGGTTGTTGTATCAAACCAGTCCGGGGTGGCAAGAGGGAAATTTGGAATTGAAGATGTTGAAAAAGTAAATTTACACTTAAGTGAAATGCTTGCAAAACATAATGTTTTTATTGATGCTTTTTATTATTGTCCACATCATCCAAACGGTACTGTTGCTGAATTTTCAGGAGTTTGTCAATGCAGAAAACCTGCCACAGGTATGATAGAAGAAGCGGTTTATCAACTCTCTATTGACCCGAGAAAATCTTTCGTTATTGGAGATAAGTTAGCTGATGTGCATTTGGGTAAACTGATGGGGGGGAATTCTATTTTGGTACGAACCGGTTATGGAAAAGAAGAAGAAAAATTTGTTATAGATAGTCTTTATTATAATAATGTTGCTGTATGTGATAATATAAAAACCGCCGGGGAAATTATTTTAAAAGGATAATTAAAATGATTACAGAAGCAGCATTTTACGAGCAGAGTGAAGATAGTAAGGTTATTTGTCATTTATGTCCGGCAGAGTGCCTGCTTGCATTGGATAAAGTCGGCATTTGTAATTGTCGATTCAATAAAAATGGCAAATTGATGACCGACAATTATGCTGAAGTTGTGGCGTTAGCAGTTGACCCTATCGAAAAAAAACCGCTCTACCATTATTATCCCTCACAAAATATTTTATCAATCGGTGCTAACGGTTGTAATTTTGGCTGTTTGAATTGTCAAAATTGGGAGATTTCACAAGAGAATGTGACAACAAAAACAGTTTTACCTGAGCAGTTAGTTTCTTTAGCAAAAGAACATAATTCTATTGGGGTGGCATTTACTTATACCGAGCCGTTTATATGGTATGAATATATTTATGAGTCTGCTCAGCTTCTTAAAAAGAATAATTTGTCAGTTGTATTAGTTTCAAATGGGTATATAAATCAAAAACCGTTAAAAAAACTTCTTCCATTTATAGATGCGATTAATATTGATTTAAAATCTATGAGATCGGAAGAGCACACGTCTGAACTCCAGTCACACTGATATATCTCGTATGCCGTCTTCTGCTTGAAAAAAAAAAAAAAAAAAAACATAAATTAATATAAATCATATACAACAAATATGTATAAGCGA
>CALCCW010000083.1:0-5684 GCA_937900185.1 uncultured candidate division Zixibacteria bacterium
TGTTCAGCGATAGCACAAGGAGCAGATGACTACACAGGTCATAAGTGAGACTGGAGTTCAGCCGTGTGATCTTCCGATCTCCAGTGTTTTTTTTGTCAAGCAGAAGACGGCATACGAGATATATCAGTGTGACTGGAGTTCAGACGTGTGCTCTTCCGATCTTTAACATTTATACTGTTTTATCCTCAGATTTTGTCTTTATATCTTTAGACGTTAATTGTCCGATAATTGTTTCGCTTCCGAATACTCGATCACCTGCTTTGATAGTGATTGATGCATCAGACGGTACAAATAATTCTGTACGGGAACCAAACCGAATCATACCAAACCGGTCTCCTATAGTGACAGAATCACCTTTTTTAATATTGCAGACAATACGACGGGCAATGATTCCGGCTATCTGCTTAAAAATAATTTTTTCACCTGTTTTAGTAGTCATGCCTATTTCGGTCTGTTCGTTCAACTCCGATGCTTTGTCAACAGATGCTACGTGAAATTTGCCGGGGTTATACTTTACATAATCTATCACACCATCAGCCGGAATTCTATTAACATGCACATCAAAGACAGAAAGAAATATCGAAATTTTAGTTGTATCAGAACCTATAAATTCATGATGTCCGATATTTTCTACTGCCAAAACTTTACCGTCAGCAGGAGAAATTAAAAGTCCTTCTTTGTTAGTAAAAGTTCTATCGGGGTCACGAAAAAAGTAAGTTACAAATAGAGTGAGAAAAGCAAAAGCTCCCGACAATATATATAATATAGTACTGTTAAAAACAGTCGAACAAACATACAAAACTACAGTCAACAAAAGAGCAAGAATTATAAATATATAACCTTCTTTTACAATCATTTTTTAAAAACCCGTCTGAAAATTTTTGATACGTTTTTTGTATAATAATCAAGCCCAAAACAATCGTCGATTTCTTTTTCAGAGAGATATTTCAAAACTTCTTTGTCTTCTTTGAGAAGATTTTTAAAGAGTCCTTTACCGTCATGTGCTGCCATAGCATTTCTTTGGACTAAGCGATAGGCTATATCTCTTGTTTCTACTTTTGTAGTTAATTTCAAAAGAAATCTTTGTGAGAAGACAACTCCGCCCTCAAAATAAATATTTTCAATCATCCGTTTTTCATTAACAACCAAACCTTTGAGCAGTTCGATAAATTTTTGTAAACCGTAATCAATAATTATGCATGAGTCAGGAATGATAATTCTTTCAACCGAAGAGTGAGCAATATCACGTTCGTGCCAGAGCGGAATATTTTCCATCGCAGAGACAGAATACCCACGTACCAGTCGGGCTATACCGGTAATACGTTCGGCGGTAATTGGGTTTTTCTTGTGCGGCATTGCCGATGAACCTTTTTGCTTTTTGGAAAACCCTTCCATCATTTCATTTACTTCAGTTCTCTGAAGATGTCTGACTTCTGTGGCAAATTTTTCAAGAGATGAACCCAGTAAGGCAATAGCTGAAATAAAGGCAGCATGCCTGTCTCTCTGGATAACTTGAGTTGTGACTTCAGCAGGTTTTAAACCGAGTTCTTTGCATACTGCTTTTTCAATTTTCGGGTCTAAGTTGGCAAAGTTACCAACCGCACCGGAAATCATACCAACCGAGATTGATTCGGTGGCAGCAGAGAATCTTTCTTTGGCACGTGTTAATTCAGTATACCAGATAGCAAATTTGAGACCAACTGTTGTCGGTTCGGCAAAAACACCATGTGAACGACCAATGCAGGGAGACATTTTATATTTTTCAGCCAGTTTTTTTATTTCTCTTAAAGCAAGTGTAATTTTTTTATCGATAATAGCTGCCGCTTTTTTCATTTGAAGAGAAAGAGCTGTATCGAGCATATCTGATGATGTCATACCGTAGTGCAGATACTTGGCATCTTCACCGACATATTCAGAAACAGATGTCAAGAAAGCAATCACATCGTGGTTGACTTCCAGTTCGATTTCGTTTATACGGGCAACATCGAATTTTGCTTTTTTCGCAATGACTTTGTATGATTTCATCGGGATAATTTTAGCTTCCGCCATTGCTTTGGCAGCGGCAACTTCTACTTCTAACCAGCATTGGTATTTGCTTTGGTCAGACCAAATATGACCCATATCTTTTAGAGTATATCGTTCAATCATCTTATTTATTTGCCTTTTTATAATCTGCTAAAAATGCTTTCAAACCTATATCGGTAAGAGGATGTTTAATAAGCTGTGAAATAACTTTAAGCGGCATGGTGACAACATCGGCACCGATAAGAGCGGCATCAACAACGTGCATTGGGTGCCTGACAGAGGCAACTAAAACTTCGGTTGTAAAAGTGTAGTTATTATAAATTGTACAGATAGAATCAATTAATTCCATACCGTTTGTGGAGATGTCGTCTAAGCGACCAATAAACGGTGAAACATAGGTTGCTCCTGCTTTGGCAACAAGCAGTGCCTGCATTGGTGAAAATACCAAAGTAGCATTGGTCATAATACCTTGAATTGAAAGAGCCTTGATAGCTTTGAGACCTTCCAAAATAGTCGGAATTTTCACAACAATATTATCGCCTATTTTCATCAGTTCTTCGGCTTCTTTCATCATACCGTCAAAATCAGTTGCGATAACTTCAGCAGAAACGGGACCTTTGACAACTTTGCATATTTCTTGTAAGATTTCTTTATATGGTGCGGTTTCTTTGGCAGCCAAAGAGGGGTTGGTTGTAACACCATCTAAAACACCTAATGAAGCGGCTGTTTTGATTTCTTCTAAATTAGCGGTATCAATAAAAAATTTCATTCGTTATTCCTTATCATATTCGACCGAAACAAGGTACAAACCTTGAGCCGGTGCGGTACTTGCAATTCTATAATCTGTAGAACTTTCTATAATATCTCTAAACGATTCTAAAGTCAAGCTGGTCTTGTTATTATACTTTTTCAGCGAGGCTAAATCGACCATTGCTCCAACCATTGAGCGAATCATGCTGTGTAGGAAGCGGTTACCTTTTATTTCAAAAATCGCCTGTTTTTTTTCAATTTTCCAATCAGCTGAATATATCGTACATAGATTGTTTTCTTTGCGTGAGGTTACGACACAAAAAGGGGCAAAATCATGCTCTCCTATAACATATTCTGCTGATTTGAGCAGAATATCAAAGTCAAGTTTTTCAGAGAATTCCCATCTGTAATCATAATAAAGGGCTGATTTTTCAAGCCCGATTATGTAGCGGTATACTTTTGAAAATGCATCAAAACGTGAGTGAAAATCAAGCGGCACTTCTGATGATGATTTTATACGAATATCTTTTGGCAGATAGTAATTGAGAGCATCTTTGTATCTTGGCGGTTCAATGGTATGTTCAATAACAAAATTAGCTGTTTGTCCTAATGCATGTACACCGGCATCAGTTCGTCCGGCAGCAGCGAGATTTATTTTTTGACCGGTTGTTTTAAACAGAGCATCCTGAATTGTGTCCTGAACAGTGACACCATTTATTTGCGATTGCCAGCCGGAATAATTTGTTCCGTTATATTCTACTATTAGTTTTATATTTTTCTTATGCATCTCATCCGATATAGTAATACAAAACAGTAATACATGAAATAGTCAGAGTTAAAAAACTTATATCTATATAATTTAATAGATGTGTCGAATAAAACGAACGTGTTTTATGAGAGTCATATCCCCGTACCATTAGAGCATCAGAAAGGTCATCTGCCCTTCTTATCGCAGAGTGAAAGAGTGGAATTATGAGTGATTTGAGATTAAGAATTTTTGAAATAAAAGAGCCAGAAAATTCGACTCCTCGTATACGCTGGGCATTTATTATATTATGAAACTCTTCATATAAAATTGGAATGAAACGAAGTGAAATAAACAGAATTAAAGAAAAATCAGAGAGCGGAAATTTGAAGATTTTCAAAGGACGCAATAATTTGGTGGCAGCTTCAGCAATCTCTGACGGAGAGCAAGTCAATGTTATAAAAAAAGCGGCAGAAAGAAATAACACAAGACGAAGTGAATAATAAAATGCCGCAGTAACAGCACCTTTATATAAAGAAATATTGAATAACGTAAAAAGAATCTCGGAATCTTTTCCTGAAAATAAAAGATGATAGCCTGAGGTAAACAGGATAAAAAAGAATAAGGGTTTAAGATTTTTTTTTGCTATATTTTTATCTACTCCTGAATAAAATAGAAATACTATTATGAGAAACAACATAGCTCCAGAAAACAGAAGTGAATCTGTGAAAAGCAGTATAATCAGCAGAAGCAAAATAGGCAGCACTTTTGCCCGAGTATCAATTGCGTGCATATATGAAGACAACGGACGATATTGCCCTATCATAACCGGAATTTTTTGAAACATATCAAAAGTATAGTTTTAAAAACGTTCGCAGTCAACATTTTCTGAAGAAATAGCACTATTTTGATTACTAATTATTTATGATTTTTTTTCGTGATTTTTATTGCAGGACAATTACAGCAAGCAGATTTTGTCTTACGCTTTTTTAATAAATGATATATCAAATAAGAGACCGACAACACACACACAATAATAATTATTATATTTTGTAAACTTTCAGACATCATAAACCTATCCATGTTAAAAATTGATAACTTGCAAAAGCACCAATATATGCTAATACCGACATATAAGAAAAAATTACAATAGGGTAAATCCATCGACCGGTTTCCTGCTTAATAGTCACAAGAGTTGCAGCACATTGACAACAAAGAGCAAAAAATACCATGATAGAAATTGCCACTGCAACCGTAAATACCGGCTGACCAATTTTATCGCCGTCTTCCCATTTTGCCTGACGCATTTTATCAATAAGCGATGTTGATTCTTCATTCACATCAGTCCCAAGATTATAAATAGTACCTAAGACAGCAATAATAACCTCACGGGCAGGGAATGATGCCAGGGCAGCCATTGTAATTTTCCAATCCCATCCAAGCGGTTTAAAAAGCGGTTCTATTTTTTTCCCAATTTTCCCTAGATATGAATTTCTAATCTGAGAACCGGCTGCCTCATTGGCAAGATTATCAATTTTTTTATGGGCAAGCAGATTAAACCTTTGGAATTCAGAATATCTGTCAATCACATCAGTATAGTCAAGATTCAGACCATAAATTTTAGTTATCATTGAATCTAAATTTTCTACTGATGTAAACTGGTCGATAGTCCTCATTATTTTATTGGCTCTTACTTTTCGTATATAGTCATAATCGACAACAATTTCATCAACATCAGCAATGGCTGATTTTTTATTCAATTCAATAGATTGTTCTATACGTTTCTGTTTTGCTTGGAGATCTTCCAAATTACTTGCTGAATGAGGGTAATAACTTAATGCCCAAATAATAATTGTAATAGCCATGATAACAGTACCGGCTCGGATAACAAAATGTTTGGCACGGTTAAAAACTCTGATAAATACTGATCTCAGGGTAGGAATTTTGTACGACGGAAATTCCATCATAAAAGTTCCAACTTCAGATTTAAAAAATGTCTTCTTTAAGATAAAAGAAACAAATATGGCAACAACGATTCCAAGCAAATATAAAAGGGTAAGTACCAGACCTTGTAAATTAACAACTCCATAATAAGATTTATAAGGAATAAATGCAGAAATCATGATAGCATACACCGGAAGCCGAGCAGAAGATCGGAAGAGCG
>CALCCW010000084.1:0-9201 GCA_937900185.1 uncultured candidate division Zixibacteria bacterium
GGAGAGGAAAAAAAGGCATAAGGAGGAAGATAAAAATAAGGTTGGAAAGGGGTTATTTTTTTTTTTCAAGCAGAAGACGGCATACGAGATATATCAGTGTGACTGGAGTTCAGACGTGTGCTCTTCCGATCTAAAAATAATAGTATTAGCACTTTTGATTTTGGTTTCTACAAAACAGATGATACATACTCATTTTTATTAAGTATCGGCTCTACTGTAATTCGATGATTTTTTTATCAGGAGAAAAAATAAAAAGACTGTTTTTTTTCATTTTCAATCCTCCTTGTTATTACAACAAGTCTATTTGTTCAAAGTGAATTTTATAGCACTAAAAAACCGGATGGAGTTTTTGCAAAAGACGGAGGTTTTTCAATTTTCCATAAAGGGGAAAAAATAATTCCTGTTTTCGGTGCATTCTTTGACAGAATTAAATTATACAAAATATTAAATTATCCTAAAATTTCAATCTTGCTATGTCTTTAATTTGTATAGATATTTGTTTTGAAAGAAAACTAACTTAAGGAGAAATAAATGAAAAAGATTACAATTTTACTAATCATTACAGCAATGTTGATTTCAGCAATTGGCTGTGCATCATTAAAGAAAAGAGATAAAGGTGCATTAATCGGCGGTTCGGCTGGTGCTGTTATCGGCGGACTTATCGGCGATAAAGCCGGCAACACTGCCTTAGGAGCAATTATCGGGGCTGCAGTTGGTGGAGCAGCAGGTGCTTATATTGGCAATTATATGGATAAACAAGCTGCAGAAATGGAACGGGATTTAGAGGGTACCACTATTGAACGTGTCGGCGAAGGCATTAAGATAACATTTGATTCGGGAATTCTTTTTGAAGTCGACAAATCAGCACTACAGCCGGCGGCAAAAACTAATCTTGAAAAATTAGCTGTGATTTTAAATAAGTATAATGAAACTGAAATTCTTATTGAAGGTCATACCGATGCAACCGGATCCGAAGATCATAATATGGATCTTTCTATTCGCAGAGCACAATCTGTCAGTTCACAACTTGCTATGGACAATGTCATGCCTACTCGTTTTAATGTTGTCGGATATGGTGAGACACAACCTGTTGCCGACAATACTACAGCTGAAGGTCGTAAAGAGAACCGTCGGGTAGACATCGCTATCTTTGCAAATGACAAACTCAAAGGCACAGCAGAGAAACAAGTCAACGAAGGTTAGAGTTTATTAGCTCCTTGCCAAAATAAGCAAGGTCAGGTCTCTTAAGAGACCTGACCTTTTTAAAATTATGGCAGCATCGCAGGGATACCGTCATATTTGATATTATATCAAAAGTCAGAACTGTAATAATTCTAATTATGGTTTTTTAGATGTGTCGAATAATTTGATAAATACGTTTCTGCACTGGATTCCGTCTTCGACGGAAAGGAGCAGTGTAGACCGAAAAAAGATATAAGTGCTGTGCATGGCAGGGGTCCTCGTCTGCCGATATTTTACAATGTTATCACCTTTGCCACAATTCATTCTCATTACCTCATGTCATTCCCAACTTGATTGGAAATCCGGCACACTTTTCCTGTTACCTCCTTGACAGCATACACCATGATTTATATTTTACTCTATAAGAAAAACTTCCATGTTTAGGGGAATTTAAAAATGAAAAATAAATATTTAATTGTCATTATATCATTTCTGATATTCGCTGTTGGAAGTACAAGAGCCGAACTGCAGTATGAGAGTGACTATGATCATAGTTTTGTTGTGACAGGTGGTAAGCTATGGTTTACTAATAATAGTTATGATGATATGGTGTTTTCAATGGATAATAGAATTGATTACTACAATACATTCACTTTAAAATATAAGTTTAAAAACAAAGTCTCTTTCGGATTTTCTAAAGCATACTAATCTATTACATTCAAAAACTCAGCTTTAATGAAAATTGTCACTGGTGTAAGATACAGAACCTATAAAAGTTCTAGCACGACAACTTTTCTGAATTTATTGCCGTTTAATTTACTTAACATTTCAACACCTATATCACTCTCTATACAAAGCTCATATGAATCTAGATCGCAGTGGATTTTTACCGCACATTTTTATAAAAATTTATTTTTAATAAGAAAAGATCAGTTCAACCGATATTTTCAATAGGGTATAATGATTATTTTAATTCAAATGAAAACTTTATTACTGGATCAATAATTTATTCAAGAAAAATATTTGAAAATTCACGGTTTATGATTATCCCAAACATCAAGTATGCTAAAGGCAACACAAATTTGATGTATGGTATTGATATCGGTATTTCATACGGGTTGGTGAAATAAAATCTTACCCTAATATAGTAGGGAACCGGCCTGCCTGTTTCTTTAAGACAGGGCAATGCCCTGTCGGTACAAAATGATAAGGTTGAGGCAGACCCCAACCCTACAAAGCTTGGAGTAGATATAAAATGAATAGAATAAAATTTATACTTCCATTTATAATAAGTATTATTACTATGGCGAATATTCATGCCAAACTGCCGTATGAGAGTGACTATGATCATAGTTTTGTTGTGGCAGGTGGTAAACAGTGGTATGAATCATCATTTATTAATTCTTCAGAAGCATTTACTTTTAGTTATATCTATCGAAACAAAATATCATTCGGTGTTTCACATCGTGATTTCACTACTACATTTATTTACGTGGATAGTAGTAATCTTTCAGATATTGTTCATAGCGGCACAGCCTATGGTAGAAGTAATTACATCAATTTGGACCCTTATTATAATATATTTGTTCAAATAAATCCGATGAATTTGTTACAAATAGAAGTCCCTTTTTCATTATCTGTTTTTGGTGCATATCAATTTCATGATAGCCATAAAAATGTTGTTCTAACCGCACATTTTTACAAAAAAATTGAATTAAGTAAAAAAGATTCTGTTCAGCCTACTTTTTCTATCGGATATAGAGATATTTCAATATTTAATAGTAGTAGGAAAGGAAGTATAGCCGGTTCTGTGATATATTCACGCTCAATTTATTGTTCCAAGAGTCAATTATTTTTTAGATGATCTAAATTTTGCTATTCAAATCGGTATTTCGCATGGGTTGGGGAAATAACCCTACTCAAGCATCATGAATGCATCGGGGAGGAAATCTATAATATCGGATGCCATCATAGAACGTTCGCCGAGTTTATAAGCTGCAATATCGCCGGCGAGTCCATGCAGAAAAACTCCGCACAAGGCAGCATCTATCGGTTTTAGTCCCTGTGCCAAAAACGATCCAATAATCCCCGAAAGAACATCACCGGAACCGCCCACAGCCATACCATTGTTCCCCGTTTGATTGACATAGACGGCACCGTCATAATATGCCACCACAGTCGGAGAACCTTTTAGCACTAAAATAGTTTGATACTCAATTGCAAATTTACGGGCGACTTTGATACGTTCATGTATATCATCGGGAACATCAACAGATGTCAGTTTTTTAAACTCTTTCGGATGCGGTGTTAAAATCAATTCCGCCTTGGTATCTTCAAGTATTTGCAAATCATCAATAAGAGCATTCAACCCGTCGGCATCTACAACAGCAGGTTTTTCAAGTGAAAGTAATAACCGACAGATAAGTTCTTTTGTTTCAAAATGAGTTCCTATTCCCGGACCTATAACCAAAGCATCATGTTCTGAGGCAATGTTTTTAACTTCACCTAACCCACGTTTTGCAAGACATCCTTTTTTGGCAACATCTGGTAATGGATATGTTGTTACATCTATTAAAGATGGTGCTATCAAAGGCAAAGTAGTATGGGGACATGCAATTTTTGCCAAACCGCATCCTGAACGAAGTGCCGAACGAGCGGCTAAAACAGCAGCTCCGGTCATTCCCGTTGAACCTGCCAAAAGTAATAGTTTGCCGAATGTTCCTTTATGTCCGTCAGGTTTACGCACAGGAAGAGTTTCTGATACATACGCCGGAGTAATTAAATTATTGTGTAGTGAAAAAGAATCTATCACATCATGAGGTATGCCAATCTGGATAATATCAACATCGCCTGAAATCTCACGCCCGGGAGAAACATACAACCCATATTTTGGTTGAGCGAGTGTATAGGTATAATCGGCATTAATTACTGTACCCTCGTATTTCCCATTGTCAGCTTGTAAACCCGACGGCATATCAACTGCGATAATCTCTTGGGGCTGCGAGTTAATATACTCAATTACATCATAAGAAATATCTTTTGGAATACCTGAAAAACCGGTACCAAAAATTGCATCTATAATAAAATCTGATTCTAAAAGTTCAGGAAGTTCATCAGTTGATTTGATTTCATTAGTCGGGATTTCTAACTCTTTTATAAGGTCGTAGTTTTGTTTGGCGTCTTCTGAGAATGTATCAGGGGAACCTATATGATAAAAAGCAACTTCAAAACCTGCCAAAAAAAGATAACGTCCGACAACAAAACCGTCTCCCCCATTGTTGCCTTTTCCGCAAAAAATAGTAAACACAGCATCATCAAGCTCTAAAGTAAGATCGGCGGTAATAGCTTGAGCAATCCCCCGTCCGGCATTCTCCATAAGCTCAAGTGACGGTATCCCTACTTTTTCAATCGCAGCGTTATCAATCTTACGCATCACTTCCGATGTGACAATTTTCATTTTGATTACTTTCTAAAAAACAGATTATTTTTTCTTTGTTTTACTTTTTGGTTCCAATGCAAATTTTACCGCCGGCAATACATTTGAGAAAAATTTTAGTTTAATATTCTTTTTAATTTCAAGCGGTAAATCAACGGTATCTTTTTTATTTTCCTCAGGGAGAATAACAGTTTTGACACCCGAACGATATGCTGCCAGAAGTTTTTCTTTAAGTCCGCCTATCGGTAAAATTTGCCCCCGCAAAGTAATCTCTCCGGTCATCGCCAGAGCAGCTTTTACTTTACGACCGGTGAACAACGATGAAAGAGCGACTATCATTGTAATACCCGCAGAAGGACCATCTTTCGGAGTGGCACCCGACGGTACATGAATATGTAAATCTTTTTTCTCAAAAGTATCCTTTGACAGCCCAAATTCTTCAGCATTGGAACGAATAAAAGACAATGCCGCTTTGGCTGACTCTTTCATTACATCACCTAAATGACCGGTAAGAGTCAGGGTATTAGTACCCGGCATAGAGGTTGCCTCGATAAACAGAATTTCACCGCCAACCGATGTATAGGCAAGTCCCGGGACGACACCAATAGTGGATTCTCTGGCAAGACCTTCCCGAGTATATTTTTTAGGTCCTAACAATTTTGGAATATCTTCACCGACATAAGTAATTTTCTTTTTATAACCGGATGCGATTTTTCGGGCAGCTTTACGGGTTACCGATGCTATTTCTCGTTCCAAATTTCTCAAGCCTGCTTCACGGGTATATCCGTCAATAAGAGCTTTGACAGCAGAGTCCTGAATTTTTAACATAGAATTTTTTAGCCCATGGTTCTCAAGCTGTTTCGGAATCAAATGTCGTTTTGCAATTGCAAGTTTTTCAAGGTCTGTGTAACCCGGAAGATTTATAATTTCCATTCGGTCACGAAGCACTGCCGGAATCGGTTCTAACCAGTTTGCTGTTGTAATAAACATTACTTTTGATAAATCAAATGGTAACTCTAAATAGTAATCAGAAAAAGTATCGTTTTGTTCGGGATCGAGAACTTCCAAAAGAGCCGATGCCGGGTCACCACGAAAATCTGAACCTAATTTATCAATTTCATCAAGCATAATCACCGGATTATTGGAACCGCACTTTTTAAGCGACTGAATAATTCTACCCGGCATAGCTCCGATATAAGTTCTTCGGTGTCCACGAATCTCGGCTTCATCACGCATACCGCCTAAGGAAACCCTTGAGAACTCACGTCCCATAGCTCTGGCAATAGATTTACCAAGCGACGTTTTTCCAACCCCCGGAGGTCCGACAAAACAGAGTATTGGTCCTTTTATATCAGCTTTTAGTTTTCGTACAGCAAGATGTTCTAAAATTCTATCTTTTATTTTGACCAAATTGTAATGGTCTTCATCTAAAATCTGTTTTGCTCTTTTTAAGTCGAGTTTGTCTTCTGTCGAAATTGACCACGGCATAGAGACCAGCCAGTCAATATATGTTCGAGAGACAGTATACTCTGCCGATGATGGTGACATGTGCGACAGTCTGTCCAACTCTTTGAGTGCGGCAGCTTCTGCTTGTTCCGGCATTTTGACATCGAGAATCTTTTCCTCAAACTCTTCAATTTCATTATGATCGTCGGCATCGCCAAGTTCTTTTTTGATTGCCCGTAATTGTTCACGCAAAATATAATCACGCTGCGATTTACCAAGTTCGCTGGCAGCTTTTGCCTGTATCTTTTGAGAAATTTCCAAAACTTCTATTTCACGATTTAAAATGGAATATACTTTTTTAAATCTTTTTAAAATATTCAGCTCTGCTAAAATTTCCTGTTTTTGGGGTGCCTCTATTTGTAAATTAGATGCGATATAATCTGCTAATTTTGAAAATGAATCCTGGCTTACTGCCGAAGCATGCAGATCTTCGGAAACATTTGGAACAAGATCAATAAATAATTTGAGCTTTTCTATAATAGAATGTTTCATCGCATCCATTTTCACACGGTCAGAACTTGTCTCTTTCACAGCAGTTATTTCAGCTGATAAAAAAGGTTCTGTCGTGATAACACGTTTGATTTTAATTCGACTGAGTCCTTGAATTAAAAAACGAACCGACCCATCAGGGAAACGAAGCATTTTTAAAATATTTCCTGAAACACCAATTTCGTGCAAATCATCTAACCCCGGATTTTCTATATTTTCATCTTTTTGCAAAAACATAGCAATACGAGAGCCACGCATAAGAGCATCATCAACCATACGGGTTTGTTCCGGGTCAGTTATCATAAGAGGAACTATTAAATATGGAAATACTATTGTTCCTTTTAACGGCAATATCGGTAGAACTTTATTATCAGATTCTTTTATTTTTTTCTTTTCTATCACTTCTGTCACTTTTATAACCTTTTTCTTGTAGTCACATTCTTATTGTAACTGTATCGGCATTCCTGCTCATTTTTTGAACAGCTAAATAGCTGATTCTAAAGCGTTAAATCCTATATTTCAAGAATTATAACACATTTTCACAAAATATGTTCACATCGCATCATACTGTCAATATAATTTATTTTCATATAACATGTAGTAACTGAAACATTTACCATTATTCGTACCTATAAATTGTATCGGATTATAAGAATTAGACATTAAATCGGAAAAGAATCACATCGCCATCACCGACTATGTACTCTTTTCCTTCAAGTCGGAATTTTCCGGCTGCTTTGACCGCCTTTTCTGAACCAAGTTCAATATAGTCATCATATTTGATAACCTCGGCACGAATAAAACCCCGCTCTATATCAGAATGAATCACACCGGCAGATTTTTGAGCGGTAAATCCTTTGCGAATTGTCCAAGCACGTACTTCCGGTTCACCGGCTGTGAGATATGAAATAAGACCGAGCAGATTGTATGATTTCTGCACAACGATGTCAACCGCAGGCGATTTAATTCCCAGCTCTTCCATAAACATTGTTCGGTCATCTTCATCAAGAGCGATCAACTCCATCTCGATTTTTCCGCAGAGTGAGGTCACCTCACGTTTATTCTCAGAGATAAAATCTGAAAACAGAGCATCATACTCCGAAGCATTCCCGATTTTATCTTCAGCAAGATTGACAACAACCAATAATGGCTTTTCGGTCATGAACATATACCCCCGAAGAGATTTGCGTTCGTCTTTTGAAATGTCAATATCAATCAGCAGTTTTTCTTCTTCAAGATGTGCCAGACATTTTTTGAGAAGTTCAACTTCCTGAATAGCAGTTTTATCGTTGGTGGTTTTTATTTTTTTTATGCGACGTTCAATATTGGTTTCTATCATCACTTGGTCGGCAAGTATCATTTCATCTACTATATCTTGCATGTCCGCTTTTGGATTTGCCTCGGGCGAAAAAGCATCAAGTACCAGCATGAGTGCATCCATCTGACGTAAATCCGATGAGATTTCAAGCTCGGTTGATTCTTTCCCTTTACCTGAAAACCCGGGGGCATCGAGAAATTCAATTTCAGCGTAGGTAATTTTTTTCGGATTAACTAATTCGGCGAGTTTTTCAAGCCGTTCATCGGGAACTTTTATAATAGCCCTATGTGTAGCTTTTGAGAAATCACCGACAGCTTCCTGCTGCCCCGAGGCGGCGTTGAAAACTGTTGTTTTTCCGGACTGAGGTTTTCCAATTATACCAAGTTTCATAGTGGCTAATAGTACGGGAAAAAGGGCGATTTGGCAAGTGAGAAATTAGGGAGATTATATTATAGAAGTCTTTTAAACTCGTCATTATTCTTTAATCTATTAGCAAAAGTAGGTCGGGTTCCGTTGGTTTAAATTCGACAGAATTTAAAATCGAGAAACCCGACAAATTATCATTCCCCATACTCAATTTCAAAATCAATATTATCTGCTGATATCTCAATAATATTAGAACCATTTTCACTAAATTTATGTACCGAAGATTCATTCCAATCAAATAGATTATTAACTAATTGATGTTTAACAGGATTATAATGTATATAATTTACATGGTTTTCCATATCTTTTTCATTTCTAATCATATGATCCCAAAACATGTTTTGCCAAACTTTTCCAGAACCAAATTTATTTCTGTATAGCCTTGAATATGCAGTTTTAAAGTTATGAATTACGTTGGATAGATTCTCATCATTTATTTTTATAATAAAATGAATATGGTCTGGTAAAATCACCCAGTATTCAATTTTACGATACTTCCATGACTTCCAGAATATTATAGGATCATTCAACAATAGTGGATTCCGTTTGTAAGTTACAATTGTAATGAAATAATAATGATTTTTTTAAGATTGAATCGTCTTAGAGTTTTCAATTTTATTTTTAATATACAAGTCTTGAGTGACAAGGGGTGTCAGTTTATTTATAGTCGGGTTTCTCGACTTTGAAATCTGACGATTTCAAACCAACGGAACCCGACCTGCTATGATAAAAGTCAAACGTTATTATTTGTTATCTCAAAATATGTATAAATCTTCAGAATATCTTTACAACCTGCTATTCGTGGTTCGCCCACAGTTTACCTATTCGAAAAGTCGAAAATAGT
>CALCCW010000085.1:0-6139 GCA_937900185.1 uncultured candidate division Zixibacteria bacterium
CTTTTCCTGTTCTTTTTTCTTTTTTTTTTTAATGATACGGCGACCACCGAGATCTACACTCTTTCCCTACACGACGCTCTTCCGATCTAGTCAGCATCATTTCGCACTGCTTCGCCGTCAGGTGTTTGATGTTCTGTCCTGAAATGAGCTCCGCATGACTCGTCACGGTCTAATGCATCGTAACACATCATCTCGGCAAACTCAAGAAAATCGGCAACCCGACCGGCAGATTCAAGAGTTTGGTTTATTTCTTTATCAACTCCGAGTATCTTGAGATTAGACCAAAATTCTTCCCGAATCCCCGGAATAATTTCGATAGCTTTTTTCAAACCGGCTTCGTTGCGAGTCATACCACAGTTTTCCCACATCACTTTTCCAAGCTCTCTATGGAAAGAATCCGGTGTACGTTTACCGCCGATAGAAAGGAATTTATTCATTCGTTCAGTAACCACAGCTTCCGCTTTTTTAAATTCAGGGTGTTCTGTGGTAATATCTGAAATACCTGAACGTCCATAAAAATCACCGAGAGTATACGGAATAACAAAATATCCGTCAGCTAAACCTTGCATAAGTGCCGAAGCACCTAAGCGGTTGGCACCATGGTCGGAGAAATTAGCTTCACCCAAGACAAAGAGTCCTTTCACCGTTGATTCCAAATTATAATCAACCCATAAACCACCCATAGCATAATGAGAGGCAGGGTAGATGCGCATTGGAACGGTATAGGGATCTTCATCGGTGATACGGTTATACATATCAAAGAGATTACCATACCGTTCGGCGATAGTATCTTTGCCTAAGCGTTTTATCGCATCAGCAAAATCTAAATACACACCATATTTTGTTTCACCTACGCCACGTCCTTCGTCACACGCTTCTTTTGCGGATCGGGATGAAATATCACGTGGAGCAAGATTTCCAAAACTTGGATATTTACGTTCTAAATAATAATCTCGTTCATCTTCAGGGATTTGATTAGCAGGACGATCATCGCCTTTTTTCTTTGGTACCCAAATCCGTCCGTCATTACGGAGAGATTCCGACATCAAAGTTAATTTTGATTGATAATCACCGGCATGAGGAATACATGTCGGGTGAATTTGTGTATAACAAGGGTTGGCAAAGAAAGCACCTTTTTTATATGCACGATATGCGGCAGTAACATTACAGCCTTTTGCATTTGTTGAGAGATAAAAGACATTACCATACCCACCTGTTGCTAATAAAACAGCATCGGCAGAATGAGATGAAATCTCACCGGTTATCATATTACGAACAACGATACCTCTGGCACGACCATCAACAACAACCAAATCAAGCATTTCCATACGAGGAAACATTTTAACGGTACCTAAACCAATCTGTCTTGTTAAGGCAGAATAGGCACCAAGAAGTAACTGCTGACCGGTTTGTCCACGTGCATAAAATGTTCGGGAAACCTGGGCACCACCGAAAGAACGGTTGGCAAGCAGTCCGCCATACTCACGGGCAAAAGGAACGCCCTGAGCGACACATTGGTCAATGATATTTGCTGATACTTCAGCTAAACGATAGGTGTTTGCTTCGCGGGATCTAAAATCTCCACCTTTGATTGTATCATAAAAGAGACGAAAAACAGAGTCACCGTCATTTTGATAATTTTTGGAAGCGTTAATTCCGCCCTGAGCAGCAATAGAGTGAGCTCTGCGAGGAGAATCCTGATAACAGAAACAGGAAACCTGATAGCCCAGTTCAGCCAATGTTGCCGCCGCCGCTCCACCTGCTAAACCGGAACCGACTACGATTGCTTTATATTTTCTTTTATTTGAAGGATTGACTAACTTCATGTCAAATTTATATTTGTTCCATTTTTCGGTAAGAGGACCGGTAGGGATTTTTGCATCAAGTGTCATTAGTGACCTCCTCCTGTTAGGGTTATAATATTCATTAAAACTGCTAACGGAATTGAAGCGTAGCCAATA
This sequence comes from uncultured candidate division Zixibacteria bacterium, assembly GCA_937900185.1. Classification (GTDB taxonomy): domain Bacteria; phylum Zixibacteria; class MSB-5A5; order GN15; family FEB-12; genus QQUK01. The sequence goes on from CALCCW010000085.1 coordinate 1,962, forward strand.
AAAATAATAATTGAAAAAAGATTACTGGCTACTTTAAGAAATTTTAAAATTTTAGGATTCGTCAGACCAAGAGTTTGGAAAAACGATGATGAGGCATGAGAAAGATGGAATGCCATAAAGGCAATCGCCGCAATGTAGATTGCGGAAATTATCGGCTTACTAAAACCTAAAATTACCATTGAATACACATCGAAATGACCGTCTATTAACGGAATATGTTGATATTCAGGGTAGATGCTCAAAAGTGTAAAATGTAAAAGATGATATGCTACAAACAATAAAATTATAATACCTGTGTAAATCATAGTTCTGGACGCAATCGATGCTTCAAGAGTAGTCTCTTTTGTATAAGACACCGGGCGGGCTTTTCTGTTTGCAAGCCAAAGCACTAAACCTTCCCATATATGGACAGCAAAGAAAAGAGCAATAACTGACCTAAATGCCCATTTGAGGGTACCTAAACTTTGGAGAGTCTCGGCGTATTTGTTTAATTGTGCCTGTCCGATAAAAATCTGAAGGTTTCCGAGAAGATGGATGACAAGAAATCCGATAACAGAGACACCGGTAATTGCCATGAGAACCTTTTTTCCGACAGTTGCTTGTGTAAAACCTGGGGGAGAAATTGTTGACATATTATAAATCCTTAATGAATCAAAAAGGTTTATGGATTAAGTTCGTGAAATAAAATACAATCTTAAAGTTATCTGTCAATGATAAAACAAAAATAAAGTTATTATTTTCCCGCAGTTATTTTCTGTTAAGCATAACAAGGGTATTGTCACAGCTTGCTGTGAGAAGAAAAGTTGTTTTTTTAATTATACGGCATCTACACCTCAAAATTATTATATATCTATCCCCCCAAAAGAGCAATTGACATATCAAGGATTATAGGCTATGTTATAATCCTGTATAGAGAATAATCTTTTAAAACCAGTAGGAAATAGAATGAAAAAAATCAGTATATTATTACTTAGTTTGTATTTATGTCCAATAGTTTTTTCAGCAACATCAGTCTCTCTGAAATTATCCGGTGAGGGTGCTGTTAATGACAGCACTATTGCTGTCGGCAAAAAAGTATCTGTTGATGTGTATGTTGAAAATGAGGGGAATTTTAAGGGTATGACTCTTGGGTTCAAAGTTTTTTCTGATAATATTAAGAAAATTACACATCCATCTGATTCTACAAAATCATTAAATAGTAATGGAGATATCAAAGGGTACAATGGATGGCAAGATAAATCTATTTGGGATTTAGGCGGTATTTATGTTATTCCGACCGATTGGAACGGAATCCTTCCTGATTATGTAGGATTTGGAGGATTGTGTATTAATAAAGTATATACTCCGCATAAATCTGAAAAAAAATTATCATTTGATTTAATAATTGATACTGAAGGCACACTTGTTATCGATTCCTCATTTATAGAACCATCATCTGAATGGATGTTTGCTGAGCCTGTAACAGCACCAAAATGGGACGGACCATATAAATTTAAAGTAAAAAAATAAATTGATAACCCGTTCAGGCGGGTTATTTTTTATGTATGAAAATAATAATATATATATTCTTCATATTACTTTCTGTAAATACATTTCAATTTGTGAATGCCCAAGATTCTCTAAATGTAAAAAAACAGAAATATCGAGTTTCTATTGACCAGAAAGAATTATTTCGAGATTTTGATTTTGATACTTTGCTTATTAAAATCAATGCTCCTGCAGTCGAATTAAAGGGCTATGCTTTAAAAATTGCAGTTCAAACACAATTCTTTAATATAGATAATGTTATAGCAGGTGATTTTTACAATGACTGCAGATGGGAATTTTTTAACGCCAGACAAACAGTCTCAGATTTTTCTGCTGAGAACTTTTTGCAGGTTTGGCAAATTATCGGGCTTGCTGAAATTATCCCTGATTCGATCTCTCCAAAATGGTTTTCATCAGTAGACAAAATCTCACTTGCAAAAATTTGTATCAGTCGAAACAAATTTACACAACCTGTGGATTCTATTATTCCACTGTTTTTCTTATGGGAAGACTGTTCCGATAACACAATATCCGGAATGTCCGGCAATGACTTGTTTGTTTCAGATAAAGTTTTTCAATACTATAAAAATCAACCTCAATTTCAATTAAATAAATTTCCCACAACACAAGGTATTCCTGCTAATTGTACTAAAGCTTCAGCTTTGAATGCACCTGTAAAAGGAATAGAATTTTTTCATGGTGGAGTTTTTTTTAAAGATAGAAATATTGATGATTCTCTTATTTTAAATAAATAAGCTTAATCATTTGCGATGAAGTCTCTGATTCTAAACGGGCAAAATAAATTCCGGTTGATTGTGATACACCATGATCGTCATAGCCATTCCAATAAAACGAATATGTCCCGGAAGCAAATCTTGATGCTGCCAGAATTTTAATTTCCTGTCCTAAAATATTAAAAACAGACAATTTTAAATACTGGTTTTCCGTGGTTGTAAATTCTAATCGAGTCTCGCCGTTAAAAGGGTTTGGATGATTTTGAAAAAGTGAAAATGTTTGAGGGAGTTCTTCTTGTAATGACGGCTCGGTTATATTTGTTGCTATATCAAACCTATATGTTTTTACCGTATCACCACTCATTCCTACAAGATTTAATAACGGTTGTTCTAAACCTGATTCAAAAAATTGTATGTGAGAGAGTTTACTGTCTAAAAGTGACGAATCCGATATTTGTCCATTAAGATAATTGAGCATAACAATCTCTTGCAAGTCTCTAACTCCTACGAGCAAATCTTTGTTGTGATATACAAAAGAAAAATCTATGCCTGTTATATTATTGTTATACCATAGTTCTGTTGGGGTGCCGTTGGCAAATGAATAACAGGCGATATGATTATCTATGTCATAGTATTCAAGCAAATCGGCAGAGTTGGCATGAATAATCAACTCATCGGTAGGAGAACTCGGTGCAAAATTGTCGACATGGATAGAATAAATACTGTCATACGAAGTCATCAACTGAGAATTTAAGTTTTCAAAGTTGTCAAATATCTCTAACTTTTGGTAAGATGTCAAACCATAATTATCGGGGTCAGATGGATTCGAGTAATCGTAAGAATCATAATATTTATCTAAATATACATAATTTTTTGACTCCGATGAAAATAAATACGAAGGATATAAATTTGTTTGAGGAGAACTAACCATAAGTTCTGAAAGGTCTAAATTATATGCAAGTGAAGTGGATACATTGTAAGATGTCGATCCAATAGAGAAAATATAATCATTAATTCGATAACTAAAATTAATAAGTACTTGCTGAGGGTTTCTATTATTTGGATAAAACTTTAAATTGAATTCTTCGTAAGAGTATGTGACATACATTGAATAAGATATTATATCGCTTGCGTATGCTGTAATTGTTTGTTGAGAATATGTCTTATTATAATAGGTAGTGAGAGTAATCTGTGGTTTGCCAAGAAGTTTCATAGTCAACGTATAAATATACAGCGTATCTCTTAATTCTGAATGTCTGACTATTGTAAACAGAGGACTTTCGGGAACATCAATTATTATAGAAGACTCTGACTCAAATTTATCAATAACAAGTTTATTCTCAGCAGAGTCCGTATATACAAACCCGCTCAACTCATTATTGATATCTAAAATCGGTTCAACATACACTATATTTTCCCCGCTTGATATAACTTTTTTGTAGATGAGTTCATTCGGGGAGGAAAAAACTGAAGATGATAGGGCTGTCAAAAAAAGAGTTATCTTTACCAATTTATCCATAGGCAATCCCTTATCGTATACTAAAAAAAACAGACTTTCAAACTGTTTGTAAAGTTTAAACATTTGGAAACAAAAAAAATACAACATTCCTCTGTAAGCTGTTGTTTCACAAGTGAATCGCTTGCGACGATTCCTGTTGACTTTATCGAAAATCAACTTACATTGCATCAAAGTATTGTAAAGCAAACATGATGATAGATCGGAAGAGCGTCGTGTAGGGAAAGAGTGTAGATCTCGGTGGTCGCCGTATCATTAAAAAAAAAAACAAACAAAAAGAAAAAAAAATGAAAAAAATAAAAAAAATACAAAAAAAAAGAAAAAACAAAGAGAACAGTTAGTATATAGAACGAGCGACAGATAGATGGAGAATGGTGCTGTCAGTGACACACACAGTATGA
>CALCCW010000086.1:0-3606 GCA_937900185.1 uncultured candidate division Zixibacteria bacterium
GAGGGGAGTGGGAACCGGAGAGGGGGAGGGGGGGGTGAGGGGTGGGAGGGGGAGTGTAGACATGCAAGTGGAAGGGCGTGAAAAAAAAAAAAAAAGAAGGTAAAAAGATAATTTTTTTTTTTAATGATGCGGCGACCACCGAGATCTACACTCTTTCCCTACACGACGCTCTTCCGATCTCCTGTCACTCCAATACGAATAGTCTTTCCGCACTTCGCATATAGTTTGCCAAGCAGTTCGCGGTATCCATCTTGACGATTCTCAATAAAACTAATAATTTTAGATAATGCCCGTTTATCGCCGTTATAATATTTTTCTAATACTGTCATATTTAATCAACAAATTATTTACAGTGCCGGCATAGACCCAACAGTTAATTTAATATCTTTTAGTCTAATCTGTTTTCTTTTGATGTCGTTATATGTATTGTATTCAATCACATAGACAATATCGACCAAACATCCCTTAGATGAAATCACTCGTGCCATATCCCCAAAACCAAATCCGATAACATCAAACATCGCATCGCCTTTGCGAACTTTCATTTTGAGATGATTTTTCCCGACAACATACGGCTGCCCGACAACTTCACAATTTCGGGTCATAAAAATCGGACGCATATTATGAGGTCCAAAAGGAGCAAAGTCTTCAATTGACTCCATAAAGCTATCATCAATATCTGTCAGTTCAATCTCTAAATCAATATTGAGTTTTGGAACAACATCATCATCTGATAACGTACTATTTGAAACTTCAACAAATTTTTTGCGGAATTCTTCGACATTTTCTGTTTTTATAGAAAGACCTGCTGCATATTTATGTCCACCATAGCGAATCAAAAGATCTTCACACTGTTTTAATGCCTCGCACAGATGGAATCCCGGAATAGAACGAGCAGAACCTTTTCCTTCACCATCATGTAATGAAATCATCACTGTAGGTAAATGGTATCTTTCAACTAAACGACTGGCTACAATACCGATAACTCCCTGATGCCATCCTTCGCCTGCAAGAACGATTGCATTGTCATGTTTCATATCAACAATTTCCGACATTTGTTCAAGAGCTTCGTTGAGTGTCTTTTCATCAATCTGTTTACGTCGTTTATTTTCCTGATCAAGTTTACGGGCAATTTCAGATGCAAGCCTTTCATCTTTTGTAGCAAGCAGACGTACCGCCTCATCAGCTTTACCCAAACGCCCCAGTGCATTTATGCGAGGAGCTAAAATAAATACAACTTGACCGGTCGATATATCCTCACCCATTAACCCTGAAACAAAAGCCAAAGATTTTAATCCCGGTTTTGTTGTACGGGCAATCTGTTTAATTCCAAATTTAGTAAAAATACGATTTTCACCTACCAAAGGAACTATATCAGCAGTCGTCCCCAAAGCTACTAAATCAAGATGTTCTTCCAATTCCTTTTCATCTTGATTCAGTGTTCTAAACAACCCTTGGGCAAATTTATATGCAACACCAACACCTGACAATTCGGAGATATAATCACAATCAGGCTGCTTCGGATTTATAATTGCTACGGCATCAGGTAATCCTTCTCCCGGCTCATGATGGTCTGTGATAATAACATCAATTCCAATTGATTTTGCGTATGCAATCTCATTCACAGCAGTTACACCGGTATCAACCGTCACAATAAGAGACACACCCTTTTCTTTAGCAATATTAATAGATGTCTCAGTAAGCCCATATCCTTCAGTTAATCTATTCGGCAGATAGAAATCAACATTAGCACCAAGTTTATTAAAAACCATGTAAAGCAAAGTTGTTGAAGTAATACCATCAACATCATAATCACCATACACTAAGATTTTTTCATTATTAAAAAGAGCTTGGGTCAGTCGTTCAATACCAACTTTCATACCAGTCATTTTAAAAGGATCAATTAAATCATGCATGTCAGGATTTAAAAATTTTAGAATAGAATTTGTATCATCAAGACTCCTATTACAAAGAATTCTGACAATATTCATCGGTAAATTGGTTTCTTTAGAAAGTGAAACAATTTTTTCAGTTTCAACCGTTTCTGCTAAAACCCATTTTAGCTGGGACGATTTTTGCATCCAGCCCATAAAGCCTCCAAACCTGAAGGCCTAAAAAATGCAGGAGTATAAGCCGAGTTCTGTATTTCGCCAAGGCGAATAACAGCCATTTATCTTGGCAGCCAGTTACCTGAAACTGCTCATGCAGCCTACCCGGGAATCAAACGGAGCGAATTAACTCCTTCTTCCCCTATTTGGTCTTGCTCCCGATGAGGTTTACCAACAACAATATTACTACTATTGTTCGTGGTCTCTTACACCACGTTTTCACCCTTACCCGCCAAAGCGGGCGGTTTGTTTTCTGTGGCACTAATCTGTCGGATCTCTCCGCCCCGGTGTTACCGGGCATCGTAATTCTGTGGAGCTCGGACTTTCCTCACATTAAACTCTCATTTAATGCGCGACTGTTCCTCCTGCTTTCTCAAGACTTCTATTTATATATAACATCAACTACTTTCCTTAATACATTCGGCGGTAATTCGGAGCTTCTTTTGTAATAGAAATCGAATGAGGATGTGACTCTATCATACCTGCCGGAGAAATCCGTACCATTTGTGATTTCTCTTTTAATTCTTTTAAATTAGCTGAACCACATAAACCCATACCTGAACGTATGCCGCCAATCATTTGATATACGGTGTCAGCCAACATTCCTTTAAAAGGAACTTTTCCTTCAATACCCTCGGGGACAAACTTCGAACTTTCATCCTGATGTTCCTGAAAATATCTATCTTTACTGCCTGCTTTCATTGCTCCAACAGACCCCATTCCCCTATACACCTTAAAAGTACGTCCTTCAAATAAAACGGTTTCACCCGGAGATTCATCTACACCTGCAAAAAGTGAACCAAGCATTACAGCTGATGCCCCGCATGACAATGCTTTCACAACATCACCTGAATAACGAATACCGCCATCAGCAATAACAGGAATCTTTTGTTTCTCGGCTTCTTTTACGGCGTTCATAATAGCAGTAACTTGAGGAACACCGCCGCCCGTTACAATCCTTGTTGTACAAATAGAACCTGGACCAATACCTATTTTCACAGAATCAGCACCTGCATCTATAAGAGCTTTGGTACCCTCAGATGTTGCCACATTTCCTGCCATAATTGGAATATCAGAAAATTTCTTTTTCAATAAACTTACAGCCCGAAGGACACCTTCTGAATGTCCATGTGATGAATCGACAACTAAAATATCAACACCTGCCTGCACAAGTTGTTCCGCTCTATTTTCTAAATCAGCACCAACTCCGACTGCTGCTCCTACCCGTAAACGTCCTCGACTGTCTTTGCAGGCAAACGGATGCTGAATTTTTTTCATAATATCTTTAACAGTAATCATTCCTTTGAGCATATACTTATCATCAACTATCAAAAGTTTTTCAATCCGGTGTTTATGCAGTAATTCTTTTGCAGTATCTAAATTGGTTCCTTCTTTTACCGTAATTAAATTTTCAGAGATCGGAAGAGCGTCGTGTAGGGAAAGAGTGTAGATCTCGGTGGTCGCCGTATCATTAAAAAAAAAAAACATAGAAAAAATA
>CALCCW010000087.1:0-15083 GCA_937900185.1 uncultured candidate division Zixibacteria bacterium
TCTCTAGTGTTTTTTTTTTTTTTTTTCTTTCTCTTTTTTTTGTTTCTATTTTTTTTTTTAATGATCCGGCGACCACCGAGATCTACACTCTTTCCCTACACGACGCTCTTCCGATCTATGCTGCCTTTGCGGCACTTGGCGTGATTCTTTCAGCATGTTATATGTTGTGGATGTACCAAAGGGTTTTCTATGGCAAGGTTACAAAAGAAGAAAATAAAAAACTGCTCGATTTAGACAGTCGTGAAAAATTAATATTACTTCCTTTAGTGATACTTATCTTTTTTATAGGTATCTATCCAACACCATTCTTTACACGCATTGAGCCTGCGGTGAAAAATATGTTACAACAGGTGAATAAAGCAAAATCAGTATATTTAGATAAAGAATTTCAGATAAAAAAATATGACAATAACACAGGGCAAACTAATTTAACTTTGCAGTTGAATGAGGACACCAATTCAAAATGAGCGAAGTGACGATTTACACAAAGGAAGGTTGCCCGTACTGTGCCGCTGCCAAAAAACATTATACTGATAATAGTGTTGCATATACGGAGATTGATATTTTCAAGACTGAAGGTGCTAAAGAAAAAGCATTAGAGTTGTCAGGCGGTCAATCTATTGTACCGGTCATTGTTGAAAACGGTGAAGTGAAACTTGGCTTTGGCGGTGGATGAGGATTTTAACATATAACGACGTGTTCGTTATTAAAAGGTTTTTATATGATAGACTTTACATCAGCACAAATTGATTTTTCTCTTATATCGCCGGAGATTGCACTACTTGTGGCAGCATTTGTTATTTTATCTATTTCATTTATGAAAAAATCTGCTCGGTTTGCTCCGATTATTGCTCTTTTGGGAATTGCGGTATCTATCGGATGTATCTCGTCACAGTGGCATAACCAAGCATCGGGTTTTTATGGGATGGTAACATGTGATAATTTTGGTGTTTCGTTTAAACTGTTGTTTGCTGTCATTGCTCTTTTAGCTGTTTTAATTGCTCAAAAATATTTAGAGGTCAAACATATTAACCGCCCTGAATATTATGCTCTGTTGTTGATTTCAACAATGGGTATGATGGTTATGGCAAATACTACCGATTTAGTAGTTATCTTTTTAGGTCTTGAAATAATGTCGGTTCCCTTGTATGTTTTAGCCGGTTTTGCCCGCAGGTCGCTTGAGTCAAACGAAGCAGGTATTAAATATTTTATCATGGGTGCCTTTGCCTCGGCGTTTCTTTTGATGGGTATTGCATTCATCTTTGGTGCTTCTGAAACTACCGATCTCAGACGAATTGTTGCCGACTTTTCGTTTAATCTTTCTCAGTCAAGAACACTTCTGTTGTCAGGGATAGGTTTTATACTTATCGGTTTTGGATTTAAAGTTGGTGCTGTTCCATTTCACAATTGGGTACCGGATGTCTATCAAGGAGCTCCAACTCCGGTGACTGCCTTTTTCTCTGTTGGTCCAAAAGCAGCAGGGTTTGCTGCTCTTTTAAGGATTTTTAGTTATGGATTTAATGAAGTCGAACTGTTGACCAATCTTTTTTGGGTAATAGCTGTTCTTACAATGATTGTTGGCAATGTACTTGCCTTAAAACAGACAAATGTAAAACGCTTATTAGCGTATTCCTCAATTGCTCATGCCGGATATATCTTTGTAGCTCTTACCGTAGGTGGAAGTAACGCTATATCTGCGGCATTATTCTATCTCACGGCATATACTTTATTTAATGTAGGTGCATTTGCGGTAGTGACTCTTTTAGAAACTCGCTCACAGGCAAAACCTGAATTATCTGAACTCAATGGTATGGCAAAAGTTCATCCTTATCTTTCAGCGGTTTTTGCTCTGTTCATCTTTGCACTGGCAGGGTTTCCTCCTACAGTTGGGTTTATCGGAAAGTTTTATATCTTCTCAGAAGCTGTCAAACATGGTTTTATATGGCTGACTGTTATAGGTGTCCTTAATTCGTTTTTATCTGTCTATTATTATTTTAAAATTTTAAAAGCAACTTACTTTGAAAATACTGACGCACCGTTTAATAAATTACACCTAAACCTATCGATGGTTATACTGTTTCTAATTTGTGCTTTAGGTACTTTAGGGATAGGGCTTTTTCCTCAGGAAATAATAAATATTTCTAAAGAAGCAATCTTTGCATTTCTATAATCTCTATACGAAATAAAATCAGCTTATATACTGCTGTCATAGAGCCATTTTGAACAGGAGGCAAGACCGTCTTTGAACATATAACTGATTAAATAAACTATGTCCGAGACATTAATTGATTCATCGCAATTAACATCACCGGCATCGATTGGAATTGGAGGAGGACCGCTTGAAAACATATAATTAAGCATCCAAACTAAATCAGAAATATTGATAACACTGTTTCCATTAATATCACCGGTCTGCCCAAAATATAAATGATTCTTAAATAAAATAGTTTCCATATTATGGGGGATTAACTCAAGCGAATCTCCTGCATTCAGGTATTCCAAAGAGTTACAATCTATCTCAGAAATTCCTATTAAAGACAAGTTTTCTAATCCGGAAGTTCCTACTGATTTATATTGGTATTTGATATTTCCGTCAGATGTTAACAGTATTTCAAAATTGATGAGAGTATCGTCAGGGTCTTCAAATGAAGCTATTCGGTACCACTCAATAACTGTAGTATCTAATGTTGAATTCTGATAGATATAAATCCCTGCTTCAGGTACAGCTTCATCATCAAGATACAAATCATTCCAAAATGGAGCTAAGAAGCTGCTGAAAGGTACTCCGGGGATAGAGAGGAGACTAAATTTGCCATCTATGTTTATATTTGGGTCAGTAAATGACATTGCACCATTCACACCGACATAAAATGAGTCATAGTAGTTAGTGAAAAATGGGAAATCAAACCCAATTGCAAACGGACCGGCAGACCCGTCATCTAAAATAAAAGTTTCACCCTGATTATAAAAAAGAGCATTATCAATTTTTAGACCTGAATCTTTGGCTGATATCCAATTATATGTAGGTCCTCCAAAATCATCTGAAGAAATAGCAGAAAATGTTGAATCCATACAGGGGATATCAAGATAAACAGGCACTAACAGAAACGAATCAAGCGAGGCAGCCCCGTGTCCCCAGATAATTTCTAAGAGTCCTTGATATTTCGATGATCTTTCCGTGAGTGTGGAGGCATCTAATATTACTCCTAAATAGATAGAATCATTTGGATAGACAATTCCTGATTGCGTAGATACTTCCAACCAGTTGCTAACAGCGGTACGGGCAGAGGAATCTCGGTCATAAATATAGAAATTGATATTATCGGTCATAGAAGAATTATGAAGCCAAATATCAATAGTATAAGAATCTCCCTCTTCAATTGTTGTATCAATATAATATGGTGAGGCAGTTAAAGAGGGGGGAGCAGAAATTGAATTGATTGCGGAGTCTAAATTTGGGCGAGGTCCTATATGTTCAAGGGTATTGCCAAGCTGAGCAGTACCGGTTTCATAAAGTATATCACGAATATAATCAGATGTCAGCACAGTCCCAAAGTTAGCTTTCATATACCCCTGAATTGCCGCCGCCGCTCCAGCAATAATCGGAGAGGCTGATGATGTTCCGCCGAAACCTGTCGTATAATACTGGTTTGGATCACCGCCTCCGTCAAAAAGGTCTCCATATCCGGTAGTATACACCTCTGAGCCGTATCCTTGCAGATTAACTCTTTCGCCATAGTTGGAATATGATTCTCGCTCCAAGTCTGTCGGTGATGATGCCGGATATCCTGCCCCTACAATAAGTGCATGAGAGTTTCTATATGTCGTGTCGAATAATTCTCCATACATAGCTTGGTCATCGAAATTATCTCCTCCATTGCCTGCTGCTTCTATCACAACGATTCCTTTAGCCCATGCATATTTTATAGCATCATAGTTTGCCTGCCAATATTCCATGCAGATATATCCCTCTTGGTCTTGACGTACAGCAAAATCATGGCGTGGTCCGGGAGCCTGTAGTTCAATTAAAATAATATCACCTGCTTCCAATGAATCAATTGCGTTGTAAATAGCTTCTGCTGTCGACATTGAGCCAATAGAGATCATACCAAGTTCGGCTTCAGGAGCAATTCCGGTAATACCATATCCGTTATCAGAACCTATTAAAACCCCAATGACTGCAGTACCATGGTCAAGCCATAACTGATCGGCTATAACATCGCCGATTAAAAACCCTGATGCCGCTTTGTCCAAATCTTCGTGGCTGGTTTGCCAGTTTCCTTCAATATCTGTAATTGTAATACCACTCCCATCGCCACCTAAAAGAGTTTGAGCATATAAAGCGTCAATACCGTCAGGAGCTTGGTTTAAATATAGTTGTGAAGCAGTGAAATCAGGAGTCGTTGGTGCAATATCACCGGCAGGTACGGGTGACGGTTCAACATAAGCAATTTCAACTGATTCTAAACTATTGAGTTGGTTAACAATTTGTATTGCCTCTTGTACTGATTGAGTTTCGATTGCATAATAAGAGTTCAAGTCGGCAAGTTCAGTCTGTGAACGGTGTTGAAAAACAGCTTGTTGTTTTGAGAGCTTTTGTTCGGTATGATTTTTAAATAATCTTCGCAGTGATATTTGTTGAAAAGGTTTAAGAAGTTTATCTGCTGCTTGCACAGATATTCCTTTTTGAGAGATTAACTTATCTTGTCTAAGACGTACCTGTAAAGAATCTTTAAATTTTACGATTACCCTAGAAATTTCAGCATTTGAACTAACTTGTACATTATGCCGTTTTTGAGGGAGAGTTCGAGGAGCTATTTGAGCAGAAGAGAGAGATTTATTTTGTTTTGCAATGGTAATACTTGAGGTGACAGTAAGTATAAAAATTGCGATAATCAAAATTTTTGAATTCAAAACAAATACTCCGATTGTTCTTATTTTGGCTCAAAGAAAGAATAGTAAAAAGCAGTAACTGTTTTAATATACTTTCTAAAAAGTATTTGTCAAACTGCTGATTCTTGACAAAGATGTATTATGAGCCAATCTCTCATTATATATACGATTATCGGCAGAAATTGATGGGGAGAGAGTGAAATAATTAAATTTTAAAGAGTCGCCTGTTACCGTTTTCCTGTGGTGTTTCTAACGGGTATTTACCGGTAAAACAGCCGTCACAAAATGTAGTGTTCGGCAAAGAAGGCATCGAAAGCATTCCATCCAGCGACAAATATCTTAAAGAATCAACTCCAAGCATCTTTTCAATTTGAGGAACAGTATAATTAGCACCTATCAACTCATCTTTAGTCGGCATATCAATACCAAAAAAACAAGGGGAGATAATCGGGGGTGAAGAAACCCGAAAATGCACTTCTTTTGCTCCTGCATCACGAATTAATTTGACCAGTTTTTTGCAGGTGGTTCCACGCACGATAGAATCGTCAACAACAATGACTCGTTTGTCTTTGAGAACACCTTTGACCGGATTGAATTTTACTTTAACATCAAGATCACGAATTTTTTGATGTGGGTCAATAAATGTACGACCAATATAATGGTTTCGAATCAGTCCGATTTCAAAGCGAATACCGGATTCTTCGGAATATCCCAATGTTGCCGTATTAGCTGAATCGGGAATTCCGATGACAATATCAGCATCAACAGGATGTTCCTTGGCAAGTTGTCTGCCTAAACGCCGGCGAACTTTATCTACGTTTTCACCAAAGATTTTTGAATCAGGTCGGGCAAAATAGATATATTCAAATATACAGAATGAATGTTTGATATTTTTTTTAGGATGAGGGAAATATGATTTGATACCTTCAGTAGAAATTTCTATCAGTTCTCCCGGTTCTACATCACGAACATATTTTGCCCCGATGATATCTAATGCACAAGTTTCTGATGTCACAAAATAGGAATCTTTTAATTTACCGATACAAAGAGGTTTGAACCCGTTTGGGTCTCTGGTTGCTATAATTGAATTCTTTGTTAAAAATACCAAAGAATAGGCACCCTTGATTGTTTTGAGTGCAGCAGCGATTCGTTCAATACGGGTAATTTTTTTAGATTTTGCGATAAGATGCAGAATTATTTCAGAATCGGAAGTTGTTTGAAAAATCGAACCGGCAGCATCTAATTTTTGTCTTAAATCATACGCATTTGTCAAATTTCCATTATGAGCAATAGCCAGTTGTTCGTTTCTATTGGTAATGATAAAAGGTTGGATGTTTATTATAGAAGATGCTCCGCTTGTACTATATCTGGTATGTCCAACAGCTATAGTACCACTTAAGCGTTCTAAGTTTGATTTCTCAGAAAATACTTCAGAAACCTCACCCATCCCTTTATGTAAATTGAACTTGCCATCTTCAGTCGTAACAATTCCGGCAGATTCCTGTCCTCTATGCTGGAGTGCATAAAGACCAAAATATGTTAAATCAGCAGCTTCTTTGTTATTAAAGACGCCAAATATACCGCACTGATCATGTATTACTTCTTCTAACATTTTAATACCTCACTAAAATAGAAGTCGCAATTTAGTCTAATGGAACTTGATTGTCAAATAGTTATAATAAGAATAATATTTGCATCTGTTTTTTGTACAAAAATGCATTATATTACAATGTCTCCTTGGATTGTTCATTTACTGCACAGTCTTTAAGTTTTGTAACGTACTGATATATAACAGTTTTTAAGTAAAAGGTTCTCTTGTCTGCTCTTGGTGTATTAATATAAATTAAGGCACCTGATTTGCTCAAAGTATATTTATATGAATTTACTACAACTTGGAAAATATGAAATTAGATAAATTTAAAATTATTTCCGATCTTGCTCTTTTTGCCAAAAAAGGCGGTAATATAAATGATGCAGCCAAAATTGCTTTAGAGATGTCTTGCTCATATTTGGGGCTGAATGGTGCATCTTTGTATTTATGGGATAATGAACAGAATATTTCTGTAACGGTTTCTCATGCTGAGACTCCGCTTATGCAGTCTCGATTAACCGAGCTTGAGTATAATCTCTATGAAAATCTTCGTAAGAACCAACAGCTTGTTACTGCTTATTTGTCTTTTGGCGGCGATGAGCCATATAATTCTTTTACTCTTCCTTTAATGTTTTCCAAAAAAGTCTTTGGAGCGGTTATTGGGATTCAAGAGGGTGAACAGTCGCCAATTGCTGAAGGGCTATTTTTAGAGACGCTTTCTGCAATGCTTTCTTTGCATTATACTGCTGCAAATATTGGTAATTCGGCAGAGTCTCAAAAAGAAAAGATAGAAAAAGAAAGACTGACTGCAGTTTTAGAAACAGCAGTAACAGTGAATCATGAAGTCAATAATCCCCTTCAGGCTATTATTGGTAATATTCAATTATTATTGATGAAACAAGAAAATCTTGATGAAGATATTATTGAAAAATTAAAAGCTATTGAAGAATCAGCGATTAAAATAAATAGTGTCACTCAAAAGCTGATGAGAATGACCTCTCCCAAAACAATTAAGTATAGTGACGGCACCAAAATGATTGACATCAACGATGATGCCGACACGGAATCTTAATTATATATACTTTCGATTAAATATATTTTTCTACAAATTTATCTAAGACAAGTGAAAGTTCTTTTGCGTGACCTTTGAGCGTTTCCATATCATTTTTATCGCAGCATTTTTGCATCAAAGCAACCATCCTTTTGATTTCAGAGAACTTTTTTAATATCTCAACTTTTTCGCCAGCTAATTCAGTCGGAATAGTTTTTTTATTTAACCCATCCAATTTAGCTGTTAAAGTTGCAACTGTTCCTTTGATACCATCAATATTGTTTGCTGGAATATGATTTTCATTTAAAAGATTAAAGGAAATCACAAATCCGTCAAATTCAGGATAAGTCAATGGCAAGAGTGCAGAGGCAGTCATTTCAAAAGTGTTATGCAGGTTTGGCATAAGCTCATAAGCTTTTTCTTTATCGCCTGCTTTACATGCTTCAGCATACAGCTTAACAGCTTTTCCAAATTCTATACGGTTTTTTTTAAATTTTTCTAATTTGCTTTCTGATTTTAGTTTTGGATTCATCTCAGCAATAGGTGCAAAAAGTTTTTCAAACTTTGGACCTGCTTCTAAAAGAGTTTTAAAATCTTTTTCAGCCCAAGCATTGTGCCACACCGGTGCTAAAAGATGATGGAAATCTCCAAATGGGTGAAACCCGACTTTTGTTGCTCTGTCTGCCGGACAGGATGATTCCCCTGCAAAGCTCACTGATGCTGCTATTAATAACACAACACCGATAAGAATTAGTTTTTTCATTTTACTCCCTAAAATATTATGCTCTGAATAATCAAAAACAGAGCCTTACCTATTGTTATTATATGACGTTTGTCTCTTCAATAGCTTGACCTTCTTTAAAACGGTCCGGCTTATAATTTGAAATATCAATTGAAGGTTTTTTACCGGTCAGAATCTCAGATGTAATAAGTCCGGCTGCCGGAGCATGCATAAATCCATGACCTGAGAAGCCGGTCAGATGAAACATGCCCTCAACTGATGGTTCAAAACCAATTATTGCTCTATGGTCAGGGGTCACTTCATAAAGACCTGCCCATTCATTACCGATTTCTGCTTCTTCAAGCTGGGGGATAAGTTCTAAAGCACGTTCTAAAATATTATCTGTATAATCGGGGTCGATTGAAATATCAAAAGATGGAGCCACCTTTTTATCAGCCCATCCCAAAAGCATTCCTTTGGATTCTTTATGACAATAGAGACCGGAGGATACATCAACGACCATTGGGAAAAACGGTTTTACAAACGATAGTTCACCGGTAGTGACTATTTGTCTGCGAATCGGTTCAACTTTCAAATCAGTACCAATCATTGCACCTATTTTTTTAGCATAAGGTCCGGTACAATTTATGACCAACGGAGTATCAATTGTGCCATTTGAAGTTTTTACTTGAGATATTTTGCCTGAGTTTTGTTCAATACCGATTACTTTGGTGTCAAAGGCTATATCCAAACCAGCAGCTCTTGAAGCTTTATCATATCCGCTTAAAAATTCATGGGGGTCACCTAAACCATCATCGGGGCAGAATGTTGCAAACTGGACATCTTCAATTGATACATGGGGAGCATATTGAGCAATTTCATTCGGTTGTAGTTTTAATACATTGAGTCCAAGGGATTTTTGAAGTTCATAGCTTTTGTTAAAACTTTCAACATCTTTATCATCTTTGACTAAAAACATATAGCCGACTTGGTCAAATAAAGCATCATGCCCGGTGTCTTCTTTAAAACGGGAAAATAGTTTTTCCGAAAGCATTGACATCTCAATATTTTCTTTGGTTGTAAATTGAGCTCTGATACCGCCGGCAGCTTTTGCGGTTGCTCCGGTTCCGAATAATGCTTCTTTTTCAACAAGTGTAATTTTTCCGTAATTTGCTTTTGTCAAATAATAAGCGGCTGCTAATCCAATAATCCCGCCGCCAATAATGACAGCATCTGCTGTATTTTGCATATCACAATCCTTAAAATTCGGTTCAAAATGCCTATTAGTGAACTAATTCACTAAAAGAGAAATTACGCAAATAGACCATAAAGTCAAGCCAAATTAGAATCCTCTTTCGGTTTTTAAGTACTTATAAAATTCTATTTGACCGTAAAAACAAAAGGATTCAATGATTTAAAATTATTATTTTTTATTTTCATATATAACATTTTTTCGCTTGTGATAATCAAAAAAAAATATAGATTGTTCTCATTATGCATATAGTCAAATTCGACAACTTGATAAAAAAATTCCAACTCTCAGGAACCAATGTACTTATAATACTGGCAGTATTTGTTGGCTTGGCAACATCGTTAGGAGCAGTCGGGTTTATCTATCTTATCAGACATTTTAATGATTTTTTCTTTGGCATGACTGATGAATTTCTTGTAGAGACTATAGGAGACCGGGGGTTTAAATTTTGGTTACCTCTTATTCCAATGTTCGGTGGATTATTAGTCGGTCCAATAGTATATAAATTTGCAAAAGAAGCAAAGGGACATGGTGTTCCTGAAGTTATGGATTCTGTCGCTCGTTTGGGAGGTATCATACGTCCACGTGTAGCTGTTGCCAAAACTATTGCCTCGGCAATTTGTATCGGTTCAGGTGGTTCAGCAGGACGTGAGGGACCTATTGTACAAATTGGTTCGGCTATTGGCTCAACAATCGGACAGATGTTTCGTATGTCGAGTGACCGTGTCAAAATATTGGTAGGATGTGGAGCAGCGGCAGGAATTACTTCGGTTTTTAATGCTCCTATTGCAGGTGTTATGTTTTCGCTGGAAATTATTTTAGGAGATTTTGCGATTAAAACATTTTCTCCGGTTATTATTTCGTCAGTCATTGCATCTGTTGTGACTCGTTCAATTTTGGGGAATCATCCCGCTTTTGAAGTTCCCAGCTACTCTTTAGTCTCGGCGTGGGAAATTCCGCTTTATATCGTTATGGGAGTTTTAATCGGTGGCTATGGTGTCACATTTACAAGATCATTAGATTTTCTTGAAGATTTTTTTGATGATTTAAAAATTTCTCCCTATTTTAAGCCTGCCGTAGGTGGGTTACTTTTGGGTTGTATTGCTCTGTTTTATCCCCAAGTTCTCGCCGATGGATATGAAACTATTAAATTAGTTCTCTATGGTGAAATTGGTCTTACCTTGCTTCTTGTTTTAATCACTTTAAAAATGTTGGCTACCTGTTTGACGCTTGGTTCTGGAAATTCCGGTGGTATTTTTGCTCCTGCTTTATTCATGGGAGCTGTTGCCGGAGGAGTCTTTGGCTCTTTTGTTTCGTATCTGTTTCCGGGAGTTACCGCATCGCCGGGTGCCTATGCCTTAGTTGGTATGGCTGGAATGATTGCTGCAACAACTCATGCCCCAATGACTGCTCTACTTATTATATTTGAAATGACTACCGATTACCGTATTATTTTACCTCTTATGATAACTGTTGTTATTTCTGCAATGGTGGCTGGAAAGTTATTTGAAAATTCTATTTATACGATCAAACTTGCTAAACGGGGTATTGATATTCGTGGCGGGAAAGATATCAACGTTTTAAAATCTCATGAAGTCCGTGAAATTATGGATGAAAATTATGTTACCATACACCCATCAACACCGCTTGCTGAGATTTTTAGAAAAATTGAAAATTCTAACGAATCATATTTTGTTGTACAGGATGATAGAGGCATTTTGAAAGGAGTTATATCTTTTCAGGATATACGTTCTGTCTTATCCCAACATTCTCTTGACTATTTAATAATAGCACAGGATTTATTAAAAGAAGCAACCGATTTGATTTATTTTGATGATGACTTGGAAAAAGCATATAAACTTTTTAATCTCAAAGATCTCAAAATGCTTCCGGTTGTTAACGAATATGAATCAAACAAAGTCATCGGTGTTATTCGTAGAGAAGCACTTACTGCTTATTATAATCGTCAACTTATAGAAACTCTCAGAAAATAACAAAGACTTCTCTTCTATTGCTCAACAGATAAATTATTTGTACATTTGACTGATGGAAACTTATGCTAAATTACGGAGCGATTTAGTAACTTCAGAAGCAGTCATTGACGGGCAGGATGTTGTCAATATCAAAGACCCTCTTCGTGGAAACTATTTCCGATTACGTTTACCCGAATATTGGTTGATTTCACAACTTGACGGGGTAACATCGTATGATGCTATATCCCAAAAATTCCGAGAAAAATTTAATGCAAACATTGATACCAATGCAGTTCTGCAGTTTGTTGATTTGTTAGAATCTCAGTTTTTTTTAGAAAACAGTCGCTCCGAACAGGCAGTATCGAGAAAAAGTTACGGTAACGAAAAAAGAAAATTCCTTTTTGCCAAACTTTTATTTATCAAATTCAAAGCATTTAAACCGGGGAAAGCATTAGAGCTTTGTACAAAACTGTATAAACCGTTTCATTCACCGATAGGATTTTTATTTCAAGGACTTTTAATTCTTTTTGGTTTTATTCTTTTTATAGATAATTACACTTATTTTGCTGTTTCTCTTTTTGACCTTTATTCTGTTAGTACAATTGCAATTGTCATGGTTGCATTTTTTGTTTTGATAGTAATTCATGAGTTTGCCCATGCTTACACTGCAAATAAACTTGGCGATAACACTGCAAAACAAAGTGGCAGGCTAACACTCAATCCTTTGAAGCACATTGACTTGATTGGAACGGTACTTATGCCGATAGCAGCTTTTGCTTCGGGCTTTGCGTTAATCGGGTGGGCGAAACCCGTACCGGTGGATATGAGAAATTTTAAAAACCCGCTTAGGGATGATGCTTTTGTTTCCTTCGCCGGACCGCTATCCAATTTGTTCCTTGCCGTTTTACTTTTTTCTCTTCTAAAACTAACGGCGGCAGTCTTTCCCGGCAATAAAGAATTGTTGATAAACATACTCTGGTACGGAGTATTCCTTAACGTGTTTCTTTTTGTGTTTAACTCGCTGCCGATTCCACCGCTGGACGGTTCGCACATTTTGTTCGATCTTTTTCCGAATAAGTACACAGCTAAGCTGCTCGGTTTAGGATTATACGGTTCGATAATTCTTTTGATTTTTATTTATAGTCCGTTATGGAGTATTTTTATGAAAGTGGTTAACTCAATTTTAAATTTGTTCCTTATGATCGGAGGATATGCGTAAGCAAGCAAAATACCCGGTGCTTCTTGTCGTATTAGTATTCCAAATACTTTTTTACTACTGCGGTGATAACGGTACAGACAATATTAAAAACAGGTTTAACAGAAAAGTTAAAGTTGCATCGGAGCCGGTTAAGGCAAAGCATTTCTTTTTTGTGGGAAAATGGCTGGGGAAGGAGAGCATTTATAAATATAGTTTTGACGATAGTTCGTATTCGGTTTTCTGGTTTCAGGATAAAGAAAAGGTTTTAGAATTTTTGTACAGCGACGATTTAAAGTATGCATTTTTTATTACTGCACGTAAACTCGGTACAAGGCATGGAGTGTCCTTCATCAAAAAATTAAAACTTTACAGGGTGGACCCGTTGCTTTCTAAAACCGGGCTGATAAGCGAATTAGGCGAGGCAATTCAACTGCTTGCACAGTGGAATGGAATGAATTTTGAAATACAGCTTACAAAGTTTGATAAAAAAATTGCCTCTGAGATTGATAAATTTAATAGGTTGTATAGCCCGTTCGGCAAGCTGCTTAAAGAAGAAGTTGAAAAGTTCGATTTTATCAAAGAAGGTTATCCCCCGTTCACAATCAGGCAGCCAAAATTAATTTCGCCGTCAGGCGTTTTCGGATTAACTGCTAAGGGTGATTCGATCTTCTTAAGAGTTGCAGGAATGGATAAAGATGTTTTTATTGATTCATCCGGTCATTCATTTAACGAGGTAAGATGGATTAACGAAGACGAGGCGGTAATATTTTCGACAAGAAAAATAATCAATTCCGGTAAAGAGCGGACAATTAAGAGCGAACTCTTCGTGTATGATTTAGTACATAGAAAAATTGATTTCAAAAGGGTCGGCGAAGGAAGAATGAACTTTCTTATTGCAAATGATTTGCTGATATTTGATGACGGAATCGGAAATAAATCTTCAATTGTTATGATCGATTTAAAATCGAATAATGAAATTAAAAAGTTGTTTATTAACGGCGGCTGCAGTTTAAAAAGTATTATTTATTAACCATGGTATAAATTGGATACATATTTAAGAATTTTAGGTTTCGTAAAACCGTACTGGAGAAAGATCGTTATAACTTTCCTGTTCACTGTTCTGTATGCAGTGCTAAGCGGTGTTTCTGTTTACCTCACAATCCCGCTCCTCGATACATTGTTTCAGGAATCATCGATGAAACAGCAGGTTACAACAACAACCGTATCTCCCGCAACCGGTATTGTGCCCGGCTGGTTACAAAATATTAAAGAGGATGTTGTAAACGCTTTCAATAATTTTGTACTGAGCGGCGATAAAATGGAAATACTATTTAGAATAAGCTTGTTGATAATTATTGCTTTCTTTTTGAAAAACGTTTTCGGTTACCTGCAGGCAAATTATATGGCGTATGTTGAGTATGCTTCGATGAAAGACTTGAGGGATAAAGCGTATGAACATTTGAACAAGCTGCCGATGAGCTTCTTTAAAAAAGAGAGGGTGGGCAATTTAATTTCGCGGTTTACAAATGATGTGCAGATTATACAGGCGAGTATCTCCGCAACATTTTCAAATCTTATAAAAGAACCTCTTACAATACTTGTGTTTTTAACTATTGCACTGAGCATAAGCTGGAAGCTGACTCTATGGGCGCTTATTGTTGCACCGGTTTCAACATTTTTTATAATTTTAATCGGGAGGAAATTAAGGAAGCAGACAGGCATATTGCAGTCGAAACTTGCAGATATAACAAGCATACTTCAGGAAACCATATCGGGTGTAAAAGTTGTAAAAGCTTTCGGCATGGAAAATTATGAAAATGAAAAGTTTAAAGATGAAACAAATAAATATTTTAAGATAGCTTTAAAGATAATCCGCATAAGAAATTCTTCTTCGCCGATTACCGAATTTCTCGGGGTTATTGTCGGTGCGGTGCTTCTTTATTACGGGGGTATTCTTGTGCTTAAAGAAGGCACGCTCAGTGCCAGTGAGTTTATGGGATTTCTTTTTGCAATATTCCAGATGATCCCGCCGATTAAGGAACTCGGCAGCGTGAATAACCGCATTCAGGAAGCGAGCGCTGCTGCCGATAGAATATTTTCTATTATGGATATTGAACCGGGAATTATAGACAGGGGCGGGTCTATCGAGCTGAAAGAATTTAAAGACAATATTATCTTTGAAAATGTTAGCTTCTACTACGATGACTCGAATGAAATAATACTTAATGATGTTAGCTTCGAAGTTAAACGGGGAGAAATATTGGCACTTGTCGGACCGAGCGGCGGCGGTAAATCTACCCTCGTCGATCTTGTTCCGAGATTTTACGACCCTACTGCCGGCAGAATTCTGATCGATAATTATGACATTAAAGATGTGAAGATAGATTCCCTCAGGAGAATGATG
>CALCCW010000088.1:0-14997 GCA_937900185.1 uncultured candidate division Zixibacteria bacterium
GGATTGATAACTTCCGAATGGAGATAGAGTAACTGAAACTCCTGTTCCATTGATGCCTACCGGAATGCAAATAGAATCAGGCTGGGCAATAAATAATGACTGTGAAGACGGACAGCTTATTGTAGCACCGGAACCGATATTAACATTGAAGAAAGCTTGGCAAGTATCGGAACCGCAAGTTTCATCGGCAATAAGAGTGATTGCATACAGCCCTGATGTATCAGCGGTGAAACAGAGTTCACCATTGGTATAAGTACCAAACGATGGCGTTACTACAGCAGATGATGGCTGGATGTCAATCATTTGGCAGACAACATCTGACGCACAGAGATTAATATCTATTGTATCGGTCGGACAACTGATAACAGCCGACTCGCCAAAGTCTACAAATAGAGAGGCTGTGTCTAATGCTGAAAGTCCACATGAATCTATCGTTTCAATTATAAATTCATACGATCCTGCTGTTGTCGGTGTAAAACAAATTTGATTGTTTAAGGTATCAATTGAACCAAAACCTGAAATCATTTGTTCAGTCATTCCTAGTAGTCCGTCAGCATCGGAAACAGTATAACCAACACAAAGTTCAGACGAAATACACAGTAAAGTGTCGTTAAAAGTATCAAACTGAACTGTCGGAACATTATTTAATACGATTGTTATTGTAACAGTGTCAACAGTCACCGCTCCGCAGTCATCGGTACCTTCTAAAATAAACTGATAATCACCTGATGATGTCGGCGTGAAACAGATTGTTGAGCCATCAAAAATACCGCTGCCCGTAAAGTTAATACCGGTCAGGTCATTATCAATATCAGAAACAGATGCATTGATACACACCTCTTGAGACTGACAAAGTTCAATAGTTTGGTTGTTTTCGAGTGTTACTGTTGGAGCTGTATTTAATAAAACCGTTACAAGAGCAGTATCAACAGATGATGCTCCACAGTCATCGGTAACATTGAGAATCAGTGTATACACACCCGAAGTATCAGGTGTGAAACAAACCTGACTGTTAGGTTCATCAAGAGTACCAATAGCTGAAAGCACTGAAATTGTTTTGCTCTGTGGGTCGTTCGGGTCAGAAACGGTATAACCGACACAAAGCTGGGTTGGTTCACAGAGAGAGAAGGCACTTGTATTTTCAAAAGTAATCGACGGTGCTTGGTTTATTTTGAATTCGACAGTAAATGTTGACTGACAAACAGCATTACAAGAGTCGACACATTCTACAGTCACGGTCACAACCTGACTTGCAGTTGGTGTATAAACCCAGTAGCCATTGTCTAGAGTTCCGGGTCCGGAAATTATCTGACAGAAATTTAAATTATTATCAATATCTGTACCTGAAAGCGGCAGGCTTACTTCTGCAAGATTACATTGACTGATAATAGTATCAGCCGGCACATTGCATACAGGAGCAGTGTTTAGGGTTACATCGACAAGAACCGTGTCTTGATTTGTAAGTCCGCAGTCATCGGCTGCTTCAAGTATAAATGTATAAATTCCGCTTGTATCCGGTGTAAAGCAGATAGAGGTTCCGTCATAATTTCCCACAGAGGTAAGCAAGCTGCTATTTGCAAGGTTTCCGTCAATGTCAGAACTGGAAACAGGCAGACAAATTTCGGCAGGAGTACATTGGAAAACAGTTTGGTCAGCACCGGCATCGGCAACAGGAGCATTGTTTAATTCAGTACAAATTATGAGAGTGTCAACTGATTCCAGTCCGCAGTCATCAACAGCACGGAAAATAAATTCGTAGCAGAAAGTAGAGTCAGCAGTAAAACAAAGTTCTCCATTTGCAAAAGTTCCAATACCTTCTATCATTTCTACAAGAGCGAGATTTCCGTCGCTGTCTGATGATGTTATCGATTGACAAATCTGAGTCGGCTCACATAGAGAAAGATTTTGGTCAACACCCGCATCCACAGTCGGAGCGTTATTAAAATTAACAGTAATATTAACAGTATCAACAGCTTCAGCACCACAATCATCCGTTACACGAGTAACAAATTGATAGGTACCCGGAGTAAGCGGATAAAAACAGATAGCAGAATTCATTGTATCAACGACACCATTGCCAACTAAAAGTTCAATAGCGGAAATGTTATTATCTATATCGGAAACTATATATGGTACACATACTGATTGAGAAGCACATAAGAAAACAGTTGTATCATTGGCAAGAGTAATTGACGGTGTTGTGTTTAGCGATACATTATAAGAAACAGAGACTGTATCGGATGCTCCTGAGGAGTCAGAGACAACCGCTGTCACGGCATAGTTGCCAGCACCCGACGAAGTAAAGCAGAACAGACCGCTTGCTGAAACAGTACCAACACCGGAAAGTTTTGACCATGTCAGAGCAGTGCCGTCAACATCACTTGCACTAAATTGATAACACACCGACTGGTCAGCACAGAGGAAAGTGTCTATCACAGCCGGGGGGTCAACCGCAACCGGCGGAGAATTTAGAGTTATATCGGCGATGACAACGCAACTGTCAGCACCACAATCGGTGACAGCAGCAACTGAAATTTCATAATGCCCTGAAGTATCTGCAACAAAACAGATATTACCGGATTGATATGCTCCTATCGGTGAAACAGTAACAGAAACTCCCGAACCATTCACTCCCACCGGAATACATACAGAGTCTGATTCACTCATAAATATATTTTGAGGAGTCGGACAGCTGATTTGAGCGGCAGTACCGATAATAACATTAAAGACAACTTCACAAGTATCAGAACCACATGATTCATCTGCTGTCAGAGTAGCGGTATATATACCGGATGTATCAGCAAAGAAACAGAGTTCACCATTAGCATACGTACCAAGAGTTGAAGTTACATTTGCAGAAACCGGACTGACATTTATCATTTGGCAGACTGAATCTGCAGCACAAAGATTGACATCAATCGTATCGGTCGGACAGCTTATAGATGCAGATTCACCAAGAGCAACAGTAACATTAATAGTATCAGCCGAAGAAGCCGAACATGAATCAGAAACCAACATGATAAACTGATAAGTTCCTGCAGACGGCGGTATAAAACAGATTTGGTTAGCGGATGTATCAAGAGTTCCAAATCCCGAAAGCATGACTTCGGTCAGTTCGCTTGAATCTTGTATATCAGATACACTGTAGTCAAGACAAATTTGTTCAGACAAACAAATAGTATAGGCGGTATCGGCACCAAGCGATACAAGCGGTGTATCGTTTATTGAAATATTAAAAGTTTTTATTGTTGTATCAGCAAGTCCGCAGGAATCAGTAACAACAGCACTGATAGAATAAGTTCCGTTTGAAACTGGTGTAAAGCACCAAAGTCCATCGGTTGAAATTGTACCATCGGAACCTGAAAGCATTGACCAGTTTAAAACTCCGTTATCTGTATCACTTGCTGAAAATTGGTAACAAACTTGCTCGGACTGACAAAGGAAT
This sequence comes from uncultured candidate division Zixibacteria bacterium, assembly GCA_937900185.1. Lineage (GTDB taxonomy): Bacteria > Zixibacteria > MSB-5A5 > GN15 > FEB-12 > QQUK01. Next base: position 3,446 of record CALCCW010000088.1, read on the forward strand.
TTATCAACCGGAGACTGAGAGTCAACTGCTATCGGTGCTGAATTGATAGTTACATCATAGTAAATCGAAACAGTATCGGCAGTACCACAAGGATCTGAAACGGCAACAACAGCTTCATAAGTTCCTGATATGGTAGGAGTTAAACAGTAATTACCTGAAGAAGTAATAGAACCTGCTCCGGCAAGATGTGTCCATGTCAGAGAATCACCATCAGGGTCAGATGCTGTGAGTTGATTACAAAGCTGCTCGGCATCACATAAGAATTGTATTACAGAGTCAGGTTGTACTGCTGACGGAGGGTTATTAGTATTTATAGTAACGGCAACTGTATCAAAATCTTCTGACCCGCACGAATCAACAGCATGAATAATAAAAGAGTAAACACCGTCAGACGGCGGAGTAAAACAAATTTGATTACTTGTTAAAGTTCCAAGACCAGAGACAAGTTCTGTAAGAGCTAAATCATTATCAATATCTGAAAAACTAACACTAAAACAAACATCAGTGAGAGTGCAGAGGTTTTGAGTAAAATCATTTCCGGCATTTGCTGACGGAGCATTACCCGTTGAAACTGTAACATACGCTGTATCAGCACCAACATTTGAACATTTGTCAGATGCGGTCACAATAACAGTATACACGCCGGCAGTATCCGGTGTAAAACAGATATCAGAAGCAGAAACAGACGGAAGAATACGTAACGCAACCGCGTCAATATCAAACTCACCTGATAGACAGGTAACTTCAACTTCATCAAACTCAATACCATCAGCAATATCAATTGTAACTCCACCGCTACCTGAGCCGGCAGTTCCACCGTTTATTGTCTGATTCATGACATGAACCGGATAGCCATCTTTTTTGAAAAGTAGTTTAGCATCACCCGAACCGGCAGTGTTAGTAAATATAATTAAATCAACCGAAGAACCGTCACAAACAGTAACTTCTTGAGAAAATTCTAAGCTGACAAAATTGCCCACAACAAAATCAACAGAACCATCACCTAAACCACCATCAGGACCACCTGCTCCTGAAAGAGTGAAAGTTAAATCTGTCGGAGAACCAATTAGTTGATCAGCAGATTGTTCCGGTCCTATACCGCTTGGGAATGAACCGTAATCGCTGACGGAAGAAACAAAAATAAAGTTAGGTAACGTTACTGAAACACCGGAGAGAGCGTTGAGAGGTCCGACAAAATCAGAGGCGGAATTTAAAATAGTTCCCGGAGCCCCTCCTCCAACCTGAGTGATAGTCCCGTTTAGCTGGTCTAAACGGTTAATTTGGTCAAATCCTGCTTGATTGCCGCTGTATTGACCGAGGTTACTATATACAGTATCAATATCACATTCATTATCTTCAATTAAAACAGGCAAACAAATTTCATCAGATCCGCATTGTTGAACTATTGTATCATTTAAAGTTACAATTGGAGTATTACCGGAATTTTCCGGAACAACATTAAAACTTTCACATTCATTTGATGCAGATAACCTGGTACGTCTTGAGGGATCGCATGCTGAATTCCCAGGTTCCCCCCAATGGGGTCTTGCTTCGCCAACAAACTTCATTCTAATTGAGTATGTTCCCGGAGTTGATGGTACCGTTAGGGTTGCACAAGCGAGACCATTTTCATCTGTCCAGACAGTATCGTCAGGAACAACAGCGACATTATTACCACAGTTTCCGTTATTTATAAAAAAGAGAACAGGTCTATTTGGAATAGGAGCATAATTTCCATGACCGCAATTTTCCGCAAGATACCCACAAACTTCAATTTCATTACCGGCACAAGTTGTATCAGATGGTAATACAGTAAATTTTAATTTTGTGTTACAGTCGGTAAATATCACTTCAGAATGAATTCCTGAGGATTGCCCGTCGGCAGTAACAAGATAGGTTTGGTCAACACCGTCTTCAGGAACTATCCAAAAAGTTTCAATCTGACCGGACGCATCGGCGGTTACGTACCAAGGGTCGCCGTTATCGCCAAAACCGGGGTTATAAACATTGGCAATGTCAATAGCAACAGATTCTCCCGCCCAAAAACCACCGCCGGAAATTATAACAGAATCTCCCGGAGCATAATCGGACGTATCTGTGGCTATATTTGCAAAAACTGCTGTCAAATACGGAGTTACGTAGCCATCATCAAGAGGATTTTCTGATATTACAATATTATCCGAACTTACGGCAAACAATGAACCTGTTATAAATAGAAAGCATAAGGTGAAAATGAGTTTATATCGCATAGTTAGACCCAACTTTATAACTATTTCTGTCATCTAAACACAGAATTATCTGTATTTAAAAATTTATGAAATATATTTTATATTATGTGTGTATTTTTTAAGAATGGCATTATCGAAAAAACTATTCTGAACTCCTTTACCTAACATCGTTAACCTAAAAGTGAGCTTCTGCCGCAAACATGATTGATAATTTATTATATATCTTTGCTCACTTCTTACAACATTAAAGTACTGCCTGAAACAGCTTTTGTCAAGAGAAGAATGTCCACTTAACAACAATTCGTTGAATATAGATGAACATAATCTATTTATCAAAACTACTGTCTACTTTTATTGTTTTACTTTTGCCAAAACGGACTCAAATGGGTTTAAAGTAATTTTTTTAGGTCTTATAGACAACCCCGGAATGTCAAAACTATATTCTTTAGAATCTACAAGCAGTCTCAGATATGCTTTCGTTTTATTATTGAACTGTATTTCGAGAGGGATATACATTTTGAAATCATCCGGCACCCCTTTGGTCGTAATTTTGCACTTCGCATCGAGTAGTTTCGTTGAATCGTTATGTACTAATTCATACGAAAACTCATATTCCGGCAGATAATTATGATACACCCACTGATCGAAGAACCAATCAAGACTGATACCGACATATTTTTCAGCTAATCTTCTAAAGTCTTGCGTTGTAGCATCTTTTCCCCGAAAAGTAGAGTAGAATTCTCTCATCATGTTAAGAAAATTATCCTCATTCATAGTTTTGAGATCTATCATCATATTTCTTAACATGTGCAGTACGAATGCACCTTTGTCATAAATAATCAGACTATAGTCACCCCCGGTTTTTGTACCGGATGTGCGGTAGCCCATAGCAATAGGACCGGACTCTTCCCCTGACGAAAACAAATATTTGCGTACTGAAAAAATATTATTACGAGATTCCTTTAATTTGTTTAAAAACTTTTTATTATCGGTTAATGCCTGATAGTATAATAAAGCCGAATATTCAGCAAACCCTTCTGAAAGCCACTGATCGTGATATGTTTCATAGCCAACTCCGACACCCCACCATTGGTGAGCAACTTCATGAGCCCGGAAGAGTCGGTCATATCCCCATGTATCGGTATACATCCAAGTTGTAAACCCCAGATGTATAAACCCCGGGAACGCTTCTCCGTGAGAGGCAAGAATTTCACCAACTGACATTTTGGGGAACGGGTATTTCCCAAAATAATAATTAAACACTTTCATTGAGTTCATAATGTCTTCGGCAACCTGTTTCTCCATATCTTTACCGGTACGCCCTCCAAATCCGGCATGGAGTTCTTTTGAAAAATAAATTTCCGTTGGAACTATATCCTTATCTTCAAATAGAAATTTTTTAAAATGTCCAATATTAAACGATACATTCACAGCCTCGGGTTTGACAGACCAACTTGTAATTAAGGTGTCTGCTTTTATTTTTTTACTTTGTAAATATCCACAAGAAGTAAAAGTATATTCTTTGTCGGTTTTAAACGTCAGGTCAAATGTTGCTCTATCATTATATCCATAAGACGGATACCAATTTGCACCGGCAAACACAAAATATTCTCCAAGATTTTTATCAGCAATCTCACCATGAAAATAAAATGTAAGTTCAAGGGTATCTTTATAGAAAACTTCTTCGTTTAAAAAGAGACCAATTTCATTCGACTCCCACTTTTTAAATGTCACATCTAACTTTTTTCTTTTAAAAAACACTGCACGACCTGAATTGTCCTGAATTGAATCAATTGTAATAGAAGGTAGAATGTTAAATTCTACTAACTGAACCGGTCCTGACAAAACATTTGCCTGCACTAATGCTTTACTTTTTAAAACACCATTGCGATTGATAGCAGCATTTATGTTGTAATGTAAAACATCAAGCTGTTCTTTATTCCGACCGTTGATATTGATATATGACTCATCTTTATTATACTGTGAATAACTGTTTATCTGCTCCATAAACGAACTGCCGGGTTCCCAAAAATATTTCCAAAACCTTACCTCTTCCCTTAAGTAAGAATTAAACATATACATATATTCATCATCACTCTGATTATTCATGCATAACATTAGATAAGGCTTACCAAAAGGACTTGTAAGATTACGTAATAGTTCAAATGTATATAAAAAATCGGTATCTTCATTTATTCGATGATGAAGTTTTTTTACTTTCTTTAATTCTTTTTCGGATATTTTTTGTTTGGAAAGAGTTCTTCTCTTTTTTAATGAATCGTATATCTGTGGAGCAAAAAAGAGAACCGCTTCTGTAATTTTTTTATTTAGTGAATCGGAATGAAAAAAACGATTTAACTGGTCACGTTCCATTTGTACTGACGGTTCAAACAAAAACTTCCCATCTCCTTGAAAATATGCTCCAAAAACAGTTGAATCAGAGCCTATTTGTATCGGTTTGAAAAATGCGATACGACCAGAATCCAAAACAAGTGCAAAATCATGATGATATATTGTATCAGAAGAAATATCGTAGGTATTTTCAATATCTAAAACAGGATTGTGCAGCTGTTCATACAACAGAGACAACTGATTGGAATCATAGGAAAAAACAGCACCACCGTACATTAATAGTAAAAACAAAAGTACTGAAAAATATTTTTTTACACTCAAATTACTCTCCCTTTATTGTGACTGTTAAAAAAACTCTTTCATATTGTGTTATTGTGGGCGGCAGACGCCCTCGTCTGCCCCTTTCTATCTAACTCTTTAACCATTGATACTCTTTATAGTGAATATATATAAATTATTTCCTGAAATTTCTAACAAACGCCATTCTATCCTGTAAAGCAGGATGTGAATAAAACCAAAAAACCATAAATGGATTTGGGTCAGGGTCGGCAAGATTATACACAGAAAGTTTATCAAAGGCAATGGCTGCTTCCTCGCCGGTTACGTCGGTAATTTCCATACCATACTTATCAGCCTGATGTTCATGATATCTGCTAATCGAATTAGTAATCGGATTAAATAAAAACATAATAATCGAGAAGTAAATAAGTAAAAGCGGAAGTGATGCGTGGTCTGATAATGTATCAAATTTAAATCTCGCTTTATATTTGTCGATAACTTTCTGAATAGTCAGTCCGGTAAACCACAGCACAAAAGCTAAGACAACAATAATGATAGGCAAACTTTTCCATACATGATTCATTACATAGTGACCCATCTCATGCCCCATGACAAATTTAATTTCATCAGTTGTAAAGTTATTTATCAAATTATCGGTTAAGACTATCCGTTTTGAATTAAACATTCCGGTTACATAAGCATTTACTTTTGAAGATTGTTTTGATGTATTAACCTGAAAAATATCAGCACCTTGTATACCTGCTTTTTCTGCTAATGCATGAATTTCGGTTTTTAGTTCTTTATCTTGAAGATCAATAAATTTGTTAAAAAGAGGTGAAATAAAAATCGGTGCAATTACCATCATAATTATCATAAAAGGTATAGCCCCAAGCGTAAACTGCAGCCACCAATATTTAGTTTTTTTGATAAGTTTATATAAAAAATAGATTGGGATAATACCAAAAAGCATACTTAAACCTAACGAAAGTAAATCTTCTGAAAACCAACCCAAAAATGTCTGGTTGACAAAACCATACTCTCCCTCAACTAAAAAATTACGGTAGATATTAAACGGCAGGGTGAGAAGATATTCTAATGCAAAAAACAAAATCACAAATGCCCAAAGGGCAAAAAACTTATTCGGAATTTTATCGGTATAGGTACGAAGTTTTGCTGACAGTCCGGTAAAAAGAATTAATAACAATATGCCAAGAGAAATAAAGAAATCGGCAAACCGCCAAATGTTATTAAATTGTGAATATGAAGTAAGTTTTGCTTTTCTTTCAGAAGACATCGGGTAGAGCGAATTTGTCTGTACAGCAACTGAATCAACTTGAGAAGTACTGTTGACAGTTGCAGGAACATCCAAAGAATCATCGGCATAGATTACTGTCGCACAACATAAGACGAATAATAAAATAAGAATATTTTTCATATAACCTCTTTATCTGTATTCTCAAAAATATAATATCACAATCTTCACAGCTTATGTCAAGAGTTGAAATTAGTTACAAAAAAGCCCGCAAATAGCGGGCTTTTATAATCTCTGTTTGGCATAAACTAAAAAGGCAGGTCTCAAAAGCGAGACCTGCCCTACTAAATTTCTATATTTTAAAATTGATACTATGCGATCGTTACATCATCACAAAGATAGACATCCTGAATAGCGTTTACAATTGCTGCTCCCTCTTTCATAGGACGCTGGAATGCTTTGCGACCCAAAATAAGTCCTGTACCGCCGGCACGTTTATTGACCACTGCAGTTTTGACCGCATCGGCTAAATCGTTTGCCCCCGATGCTCCGCCGGAATTGATTAGTCCGGAACGACCCATATAACAATTCGCTAATTGGTAACGGGTTAAATCAATCGGGTTATCAGTTGTAAGTTCGGAGTAAACTTTTGGGTTAGTTTTTGCAAACTTGAGAGTATTAAACCCACCGTTACAATCCGGAAGTTTCTGTTTAATAATATCAGCTTCTATTGTAACACCCAAGTGATTTGCCTGACCGGTCATATCTGCCGATGTGTGGTAATCTTTGTCAGCTTTAAATGCGGGATTACGAAGATAACACCAAAGCACGGTAAACATTCCCAATTCATGGGCATAACTGAATGCTTCGGTTACTTCCTGCAGCTGACGCATAGATTCATCGGAGCCAAAATAAATAGTAGCTCCCACACCGGCTGCACCAAGATTAAAAGCATCTTTAACTTGTGCAAACATAATTTGGTCAAATGTGGTTGGATAGGTCATAAGCTCATTATGGTTGAGCTTTACAATAAACGGAATCCTGTGAGCATACTTTCTAGAAACAGCACCCAAGACACCAAAAGTCGATGCCACCCCGTTGCAACCGCCTTCAATTGCCAATTCAACAATTTTTGCGGGGTCAAAATAGATAGGGTTTGGAGCAAATGATGCTCCGGCAGTATGTTCAATACCTTGGTCAACCGGTAAAATCGACACATAACCGGTGCCTGCTAATCGACCATGATTAAAAAGCCAATTCATCGACCGCATGACATTTGGGGTGCGGTCAGATTGAGCAACAACGTCGGATACAAAAGTCGGGCTTGGAAGATACAAATTTGATTTGTCGATTGTTTTACATTCATGGGTAAGAAGTGATTTGTCCTTACCTAATAATTCTTCAATTTTAGTTATCATTAGTTAACTCCATCAATTATTTTACTTTTTACATGTCAAAAAATAAATCATTTTTTTTACAAGTGCAACATTTTTATATTAATTGCGTATATTTAATTTTACAATATAAGTATCGGCAGAAAAATGTATTTACATATAAAGAAGAATGTATGATAGCAATTGAACATCTACAAAAAAAATATGGTGCTATAAAAGCGGTTGATGATCTCTCATTTGAGATACAAAAAGGAGAGACTTTTGGCTTATTGGGACCAAATGGAGCGGGCAAAACAACCACTATCAATATGATAGTCGGAATTTTAAAACCGGATTCAGGCAGGATTCGGCTCAACGGAGAAACCGACCCTACTCAGAAAAAAATCCGACGACAAATTGGAAACACCCCTCAGGCATTGGCAATTTATGAAAATTTGACCGCAGAAGAAAATTTGATTTTTTTCGGAAAGCTGTATAATCTGTGCGGAAAAGTGTTAAAACAACGGGTGAAATATTGTCTTGATTTGGTAGGGCTGACAAACCGTAAAGATGATTTGGCAAAAACATTTTCCGGCGGCATGAAACGAAGACTTAACTTAGCGGCAGCAATTATCCACGAACCGCAAATACTTCTTTTTGATGAACCGACTGTCGGCGTTGACCCGCAGTCACGAAATTTTATTTTTGAAAATATTGAAAAAATGAAATCTGACGGGAAGACTATTATTTACACCACCCATTATATGGAAGAAGCCGAACGTCTTTGCGACAGGGTAGCTATAATTGACCAAGGGAAAATTCTCGAATTAGATTCTGTTAATAATCTGATAGACTCCCATGGAGGAAAATCTACTGTTGTAGCAGAACTTACCCCATCCCAAAACTTCAAAGAGATAACAGCATTTGATATAATAAATAATAAAATTATTATAGAAACTGATAATCCTATAGACATAATTAAAAAACTTTCAGCTCTTGATATAAAATTTAAGTCAATTCATATCAACAGACCGGATTTGGAAAAAGTATTTTTAAATCTTACAGGACGGAGGCTGAGAGACTAATGCGACCTATTCTAACCTTAGCATTTAAAGATATCAAACTTCTTCTTCGTGACAAAGCCGGACTTTTCTGGATAATCGGATTTCCCCTTTTAATGGCATTGCTCTTTGGGGCAATATTCGGAGGTTCCGGAGGAGGTTCTGTTTCGTCTGTAAAAATCGCGATTGTCGACCAAGACAATACCGTCTATTCTCAAAAATTTGTAGAAAAACTCTCTGCTTTAGATATGCTTGATGTTACCAAAACAACCTCGGATTCTGCTTTATCTTTTGTGCGTAAAGGGGAAAAAACTGCTTTTATAAAAATAAATAAAGGATTTACAAAAGCACAAAACAGTTTCCAAACTGATAGTTCGTTTTTAGAACTCGGCGTTGACCCATCAAAACAGTTCACATCGGAACTGATAAATGGGATGATAATAAAAACATCCTTTGAAATGATGATGGAAAACTTCTCTAACCCACAAGGTATTCTAAGCGGAATTTCAGAAGAGATGCAATCTATTGATACGAGCTCGTCGATGTCTGACGATCAGAAAAAGATTTACAAAAAGTTTTTCTCAGGCTTAGAAACATTTATCGATGGATTTGACAGCAGCATTGTAATGGGAAGTTCAGGGGGGTCTGAAAATTCGGATGGGTCTGGCAGTTCATTTATGGATGGACCGAAAATTAAAAAAGTAGATGTGACCCAAGATTCTATCGGTCCCCGCTCTGCGTATGAAATCACTTTTCCGGCGGCAATACTTTGGGCATTAATAGGCTGTACGGCGGCATTTGCTGTTTCTATTGTCACTGAAAAAACCAAAGGAACCTATACCAGATTACGAATCGCACCTATCAGTCGGACACAAATCTTAGCAGGTAAAGGACTCGCCTGTTTTATAACTATTATTTCGATTTCTTGTATCCTTCTCATATTAGGAAAAATCGCATTTGGAGTCAGATTGGATAATTTACCGCTTTTGGCTTTAGCACTCTTTGCATCTGCATTCTGTTTTGTAGGTCTTATGATGTTTATTTCTGTTTTGGGTCAAACCGAACGGGCGGTGAGTGGTGCCGGCATGGCAATTATGCTCATTATGTCGATGACCGGAGGCGGTATGATTCCTTTATTTATAATGCCAAAATGGATGCTGATAGTGAGTAACTTTTCATTTGTGAAATGGGGTATTGTATCGCTTGAGGGAGCAATATGGCGGGGGTATACTTTTGGTGAAATGATGTTACCTGTTGGAGTACTGTTAACTTCAGGAATTATTTTATTCTCTATTGGTGTCTTTATATTAACCAAACGTGACGGGTAGAAAAACAGTTGGTTATATTTTGAAAACAGTTAAAGCTATATATTTTTAAATTTTAAATTAATCCTAAAAACTTTTGCTGTATTGTTCCTGTTTTGGACTCTGTGTCGAGCACGGAGAGGGGATTGTAAAAGTCCAAGCAGGGGTGGGTACCGCTTGGGGCAGATTTCTATTCCAGAACAGTAAACACACCGCAAGCGGTGTGCCACCCGTCCTTATCTGAACTAGACATAAAAAGGTCAGGAGGAAATATCTCCTGACCTAAAAAATGACAGAATATTATTCATTATTATTTATGTCTTCAAACTCTCTCTTGTAATCATCATAAGATTGGGTAAGATATTTAAATCTTATTCCAGTAACAACTAGTATTGTTATAAACCCTAACAAATAATTAACATATTTTGGACAATTCCATTTATAAATATAAAAATATTTTTTACTAGGAGGTTTACCGGTAAATCTCATAATTCTACTTCTCTCTGCATTTAAGGTATATTGGGCAAATATCTATTTTGATTACCTTGAGGCATATTTTGATTATAAATATCATTAACATTTTCGGGGTGGTTTTCATAATGGATATCAATTGATGCATTTATACCTGAACCAATTGCAACTCCTACTTCATAAGATTCCAAGACAATGCCAGCTACAAATATTGTATGTCCTAAACCAACTACTCCTGCTTCAAGTCCTGTTAACACCGCTGCACCAGATCTATACCCGGAAAATCCGCCTCTTGCCCAAGAAAGTAAAGATCTACTTTGTGTTAATGCACCATACTCCTTAGAAACTGGAATACCGATAAGTGATCGTATTACTCGATTAGAAATGGTAGCATCATTTGTTTTTTGAAAATAATATACCCATCTATCACCAAAACTTTTCTTCTCTAAACCCATTGGGTCTATATAGTTTATCGGGTTTGCACCGACATAACTATACATATTTATTCCACCGGCAAGTCCGATTGGGTCAGGAGAAATATACTGCCCTAATTCAGGACGGTAAAAACGGTGCCAGTTATAGTTTAGATTCCTATTTATCTGTAAACTCAAGCGAATTAGTAGATAAAACATTCTCATTATATTTAGCTCCAAAAGGATGATGCTTAATAAGAAATTTTAATAAAATATATCATATCAAAATTAAAGAATATTCTAACATATATATTAATTTGAAAGAAACAATACATTTATTTAAAATGTATTGTTTTACTTTTCATCTCTTCATTATAATTTTTTTTAAAATAAAAATATGTCAGAGAATCATCATATAGAATATAATCCTGAATTCCAAAATTATTTAAATTTGTAATTGGAAATTCCTTCATAAGATTGAAATCGTATCTAAATATATTTTTTGAAATTGAATCACTCTTCATATAATAAAGATCAGAGTTTTTACTTAATTTTTTTGGGTAAAATCGATTTGAGTAGTAATCATCTGTATATGGTGCAAGTAAAGATTCAGTTTCAAGATCATAAACACAAGCTAAACTATAATTTCTCTGATTGAAAGATGAAGGAGAGATCGGAAGAGCGTCGTGTAGGGAAAGAGTGTAGATCTCGGTGGTCGCCGTATCATTAAAAAAAAAAAGAAATATAGACAACAACTATAACGACTTGATGTCACAAATCGTCAAATAACTATGCTAATACTGCATATATATCACATTA
>CALCCW010000089.1:0-14488 GCA_937900185.1 uncultured candidate division Zixibacteria bacterium
CACCGAGATCTACACTCTATACCTCCACGACGCTCTTCCGATCTCACCCATTATTCCGATACTGGATTGTTTCCAAATATCTCGTCTCCATCGTAAAACCGAATAGTTCGTGGTAGGGATAGTATCTTTCTTGGCTGTTTGTATACTCATCCCCCCTAATGTTGTGTTACCGGTTTTACCTAAAAGACGGACTCCCCCAAGAATTGAAACAGTAGAACGATCCGGTGCCAGTCCTATACGACGGCTATAAAATGGTTGTATGCTGAAACCTAAACCAAAGTTAAAATAATCTCTTCCTTCTAAGAAAAATTCACGTTTCTCGGGATAAAAAAGTGAAAAACGGGTTAGGTTTACCTGCTGACGGTCAGATTCCACTTGAGCAAAATCGGTATTGACTGTCAGATTCAGCTTCATAGTGGGAGTAACTAAATAATTAAGATCCCCGCCGACATGACCGACAACATCATTACTTTTTCCCAACTCATGTTCAATTCCACTAAGACCATAAGGTTTTAGCTCAACCAAAGTAACACCATTTATATCATGAATGCCCCGAAGAGTACCGGCACGTACAACCTGTTCTAATTCGGAATTACGAGACCACCCCTGCCATAATAATTGTTCTCGTTTGCGGCGAATATTCCTTTCAAAGTTAATACCCCATACCTGTTCACTATCGGAATTAAATTTCAAAGTTGAAAAAGGAATTTCAAACTCGGCAAACCATCCTTTATCGGTAATCTTTGCCTTAACATTCCAGACGCCATTCCATGATTGATTGCTTTGCTGTCCATTGTTTTGAATAAGTGCATCAAAGCGAGCTCCATTGGGATTGCTGACAAACAAATATCCGTTTCTTTGGTCGTGATATGTATCAATAATGATTGCAAAATCATCTTCGGTATCAAAATCAAAGTCCCGTTTCATTTGTTGTGCTTCTATTTTATCAGATTCATTGTCGTAACACCATACGCCTATATAAAGGTTATTCTTATCATAAAGAATTGCAACTTCGGTACGTTCGCTTCCCGGTTGTCCCTCAAGCAATTCACGCTGAGTAAAATTTGAAATACGTGTCGCTTGCTGCCAGTCCGATTCCGTTAAATCACCGTCTAACTGTATAGATTGTGTAGTAGATGTAGCTGTAATCACATTTGGTTGAGAAACCTGTGCATAAGTAAATGATGTTGTCGTAAATAAAATTAACAGAACAAACAAAATTATAATTTTATTTTTCATTGCTCAAAAAACCTCTTTTCATCATGCTGTTTCAATCAACAATCGGATGATTATCAATCTGCGAATTGTTGACATCTTCGTGTGTTGTGTCAAGCAAGTTGTTGCACTTTGTGAAATGTCATCCATTAAACTTTATTTAGTAACAAAAAGCTCTTATATTTTATAATATTACAATAATGAATAGCGTTGTCAATTATTCCACTAAAACAATATATCACTATCTAAACTTATTGACTCCATTCGGAGTAACTAAAAAACTCTTTGACAAGCTCAGGTGACCGATTGGCGGAACTGCTAAAGGCTTTCGCCCTACGAAATTATCTTAAAAGAGGGGAGATGACAATTATAAAAACATTTTTTCAATAATAACAATTCTCCTACGCACTATACCTGCGGACGCAGTTTTTGTAGGGTTCAGGCCTGCCTGAACCTTTCTTTTAGGAACAGGCAGGCCAGTTCCCTACAAAAGCAAATCATTGATTCTTTTGAACTACTTTCCGGCGAAGCCGAAATCCAGTGCTGTACTGTATTAATCGACTTCCTCAAATGGGTTCAGTCTCATATAAAACATCTTTTTTTAGTCGTTTTTTCATGCTGTTTTTCGTTATAAACAAAACAGAGTTAGTGGGTTACAAGAAAATGGCTTTGTCTTTAAAAATGGCTTAAAGCCATTTTTGGTAATTTTTGTTGTAGTGTTTTTGTACACGCTAAAACCCCTGTTATCTGTAACTCTCAATGTCATCCCAAACTTGGAGGCTGTGTCGCAATGGGCAATGTCTGTTCACAAACCCACTTTGTGGCTTCAGGAACAGACATAACATGGAATCTGTAACTCTCAATGTCATCCCAAGCTTGATTTGGGATCCAACATTGTTGTTTTTTCATATAGAATTAAGTTATTCATAGTATGCGGTGTGATGTGAAAGTGGGGTGAGGATGTAGGGTTTTTGTGTGACGAGGGGGCAGACGAGGGTTGTCTGTCATGCACAATAATGTCATTCCCAACTTGATTGGGAATCCAGTGAAAATATTTGTTGATTATAACTCATTTAGTATGATTCTTATGAAATATTATGATAAACAAATATCTAAAAGAAATATCCGATGCCGAACATAGAGGAGATGCCCGTGAAGAAAGTTATTATCCGTCTCTTAAATCACTTATTGAATCTATCGGAAAGAAGAAAAAAGTCGTAGTAACAGTAAATCCGAAAAAAACAGAGGGTGGTAATCCTGATTTTCGGGTTTGGGATGGTAAACAAAAAATTACGGGATATATTGAAGCAAAAATACCCGGATCAAATCTAAGCAAAATTGAAGATACTGAACAACTGAAAAGATACTTTAAGGCTTTTCCAAATGTAATTCTGACAAATTTTTATGAATTTTGGTTATATCGGGATGGTGAGTTAGTAGAAAAAGTTGAAATAGCGTTTCATTCTATAACTAAAAAAGTTAAAACCAAACCACCTGTTAAAGATGAAAAAGAATTTGTAGAATTATTAGAAACTTTCTTTTTATACACTCAACCCAAAATATATAATGCTCAAGATTTAGCTCTGACATTAGCTAACAAAACACGTCATTTAGAAAGAATCGTATTAGAAATACTTGAAAGTGATATTGAAAAGAAATCTGATATTTACGGTTTTTATAACGCCTTTAAAGAGTATTTAATTTCTGATTTAGATATTAAACAATTCTCTGATTTATATGCTCAAACAATTACGTATGGTTTGTTTGCGGCACGTTCCAGAACAGATGAAAAATTCAGTCGTAAACTCGCATTTGATAATATTCCGCACACTATTGGAATATTAAGAGACCTTTTTCAAAATATTTCTCTTGGAAACCCACTCAAAGAGATAGAATGGATTGTTGATGATATTTCATCTGTGTTAGCCATTGCTGATATAAACAAAATTATGGATACATTTTATATAGAGGGTAAGGGGAATGACCCCATAATTTATTTCTACGAAACATTCTTAGCAGCTTATGACCCTCAATTAAGAAACAAAAGAGGTGTTTATTACACTCCCGAATCGGTCGTATCTTACATCGTCCGTTCGGTAAATGAAATACTTAAAAATGATTTTGGGAAAAGTGACGGTTTGGCAGATACATCGGTAACATTGCTTGACCCTGCCGCCGGTACGCTCACTTTTATTGCTCACGCTTTTCATGTTGCAATGGAAGAGTTTAATAACAACCATGGTGCGGGTGAGAAAAACGGATTTATTAAAGAACATTTGCTGAAAAACTTTTATGCTTTTGAACTTATGATGGCACCGTATGCTATTGGACATTTGAAAATGGGTTTTGTATTAGATGAGTTTGGTTATAAACTAAAACAAGATGAACGGTTTAATCTTTATCTGACAAATACACTTGAAATGGAAGATTTACATACTATCAGTATTCCGGGGATTGGTAAATCACTATCTGAAGAGTCTCAAGAAGCCGGGAAGATAAAAAAAGAACAACCTGTTATGGTTATAATAGGCAACCCGCCTTACTCTGGACATTCATCAAATAAAAGCGAAAAAGTATATGAAGTAAAAAAGGGTGAAAGATATATCTCTCATTATGAAATAAATATTGAAAATAATCTCGGTGGATTAAAACCAATCATGAAAAAAGCATCAAAGACTTCTGATAAAAAGTTGAAAACATGGATTGGTGAACAAATAGAAAATTACAAAATAGTTGACGGTAACTGGCTTGGTGAGAAAAACCCTAAATGGCTTCAGGATGATTATGTGAAATTTCTTAGATTTGCTCAATGGAAAATTGACCAAATCGGTGAAGGTGTTGTTGGTATGATTACAAATCACGGTTATTTAGATAACCCAACTTTTCGGGGGATGCGGCAATCATTGATGAATTCTTTTGACCAGATATATATTTTAGACTTACATGGTAATTATAATAAAAAAGAAAAAGCACCTGATGGTTCAAAAGATGAAAATGTTTTTGATATAAAACAAGGTGTGTCTGTTGTCTTTCTTGTGAAGAAAAAAGGATTAAAAAAGATTGTAAAAAAATCAGATTTGTTCGGATTACGTGATTTAAAAAATTCATATCTTATTAAGCATGATATAAAAGATACAAAATGGAAAACATTAAAACCTACTTCTGACTCTTATCTCTTTAATCATGTTGATCAAAAACTTAAACTAAGTTATGACAAATTCTATTCTTTGCCAGATTTGTTTCCAGTAAACTCGGTAGGTATTGTTACAGCAAGAGATAAGTTTGTAATTGATTTTGATAAAAAAGCACTCCGTGTAAGATTAAATTTATTAAAAGATACAAAAATTTCTGATGAGCTTATTTTAGAATCTTATTCTTTAAAAAATACTAAAAGTTGGAAATTAGAAAATGTAAGAAAAATTATTAGTGATGACGATGATTTTGATGAGAATTTTTGTGATTTACTCTATCGTCCTTTTGACATTAGAAAAATTTATTATGCTGACTACTTGATTGAAAGAAGTCGCAAAGAAGTAATGCAACATATGCTCAAAGGAAATGTTGGGTTAATTGCACGAAGACAAATGATTGGAGATAAAATAAATTATTTCTTTATCTCTGAAAATATTATCTCTGATGGAGTTATTAGATCAGACAACAAGGGTAGTGAATCACTTTTTCCTCTCTATATTTATCCTGATGAAGAGAAACATGATTTCTTTTCTGATACAGAAAAAGCAAAAGGGAAACAACCCAATATAAATAAAGATTTCTATAAAAAGCTCAAAGAAACTTTCAAGAAAAAACCAACACCCGAACAGATATTACATTATACGTATGCTGTTCTTTATTCCAATGAATACCGTAGAAAATATGCTGGATTTCTAAAAGTAGATTTTCCGAAAGTACCATTTACAACAGACTATGAATTATTTAAAAGTTTGTCTCAAATTGGTAAACAACTTACCGAGTTTCATCTCTTGACATCAAAAAAATTGGAAAAACCGATTTCTAAATTTCGACAAGAAGGTTCTAACAGATTAGGGAAAACAAAAAAAGATTGTCGAAATTATTCTGTTGAAGAAAACCGAGTTTACATAAATGAAGAAATGCAGTATTTTGATAATATAAAGCCAGAAGTTTGGGAGTATCAAATAGGCGGGTATCAGGTATTAGATAAATGGCTTGATAGTCATAAAGAAAGAATATTATCGCTTGAAGATATCCGACATTTCTGTAAAGTAGTCACAGCATTGTCTTTCACAATAGAATTGCAAACAGAAATAGATGCATATTATTCACAAGTAGAAGCTTCAATTATAGAATAAAAATCTACTGGATACCTGCGTCCGCAGGTAAGGAGTTCAAAAGACTGGATTCCCATTTTCATGGGAATGACATTAGGGGAGTTGGGAATGACATTAGGGGAGGTTGAGGCATGCCTCAACCCTACAACATGTAACGCATACTTCGACTCCGCTCAGTATGACAGATTAAAACAACAATGTTGGGTTCCCAATCAAGTTGGGGATGACATCGGGGATGGTAGTTATTTTCAACAAAGACACCCCCCAACATAGACAGGGCAATGTCCTGTTGGTACAATTCAAAAAAAGTATAAATAATCTAAATTAATTCATCAAAAATCAGACTTTATGTGTATATTATATATATGAAAAAGTTCAAATTGAGCATACTTCGACCCCGCTTAGGCGGGCGGCATGACAGATTTATAGCTATAACTGCAACCATCATGATAATAGTTATCTCGCTTGCCGGCAATGTGTTAGCTCAAAGGAGCCAAATAGACAACCTGCTTAGGCAGATTCCGCAAACAACTATCAGTAAAGAACCGACTAACCCATCTGCTGTAAAAATCGCCCGTCTGCATTATTCCGGTGGCGGAGACTGGTATTGGGGGCGTTCGTCTGTTCCGAATATGCTCAAATATGCTTATGAAAATTCAGATATTCTAATAGATACAATCGAATATGAAATAACTATCAACGACCCTGAACTTTTTAAATATCCGTTTTTATTTGCCACCGGTCATGGGTTGATTTCATTTGAAGTGGATGAAATTGAACGGCTCAGGCTGTATCTTGCTAACGGAGGATTTTTGTTTGTCAATGATTCTTACGGTATGGCAAAATCATTTTTAAAAGAGATGGCAAAGATTTTCCCCGAAAGAGAAATAGTAGAACTTCCATTTGACCATCCATTGTATCATTCTTTTTATGATTTTCCAAACGGTCCTCCGAAAATTCATGAGCATGATAATAAACCTCCCCGCGGATATGCCGTTATTGTAAATGGAAAGGCAGTTATCTATTTTTTGGTTGAGTCGGATATTGGTGACGGATGGGAAGATGCTGTGGTGCATAATGACCCTGAAAATAAACGGCTTGAATCGTTTCAAATGGGATTGAACTTACTAACTTACGCTTTGTTATACTAAGAGAACTATAAATCTTCAACGAAAGAGGACACAATGCAGCAGATAGAATCAGCCCGGGCATTGGTCAAACAGCTTGAAAAAGCATTACTGAAAAAAAGAATCCTCCTGTTTGTTTCAGGATTATTTACAACAGCAGCAGTTGTTTTGTTTGTTTCTATAGTTCTTTCGCTGATTGCACTTATCGTAGTTCTGCCCGTTATAGTAAAAATTTCATTGCTTGTAATTTCGGCAATAGTGACACTTTACTTTTTTATTAAATATGCCCTTCGTCATTTTGTAAAAGGCGATATTGATTCTCTTGCGGTTGAACTTGAGAAAAAACATCCCGAACTCAAAGGAATCCTGATTGCGGCAATACAATTTTCACGAAGTAAAATATCTCACGGTTCTTCTGCTGTATTAGTTGAAGCAACCATTGCCAAAGCACTGGTCAAAGCGGAAGCATTAAATTTTAACGAAGCACTATCGTTTTATCCGATAATTAAAAGAGGAAAACAATTTGCCTATACTTTGGTTGCGGCGGCGGCATTATTATTTCTTATGCCGGGGTTGTTCACATATTCTTATAAAGTGTATTCACATGTTGATTCTGTTGTCACTCCGCCTATCGGGTATAAACTATATGCACCGCTTGGTTCTACCGAATGGGTTAAATATAAAGATATACAAATTGAGGGTTCTATTTTTGGCGGAGACCTTCCCAAAAAAGCAGCAATCTATCACCGTATGGCAGATGGTGACTGGCAGAAATCAGAAATAGATTTACGAAATGAAAAGCATTTTTTTACGGAAATCAGGGATTCGGTTGTATTTGGAGTTACCTTACGACAAATAAATAAATCGTTTGATTATTACATTGAAGCGGGTCGTATAAAAACTGAGATTTATTCAGTTGATGTTGTCGACCGTCCGAGAGTAGAGGCTATAAAACTTTCAATTTTTTATCCTGAATATTCCAAACTTCCTCCGACTACTATTGATGAGAACAATGGTACTTTTTCGGCATTGTACGGAAGCAGAGTAAATTTGAAAATTGAATCTAACCTACCGGTAAAAACAGCAGAACTTATGTTTTCTGATTCCAGCAGAGTTCCGATTACTATTGATAATAAAATTGGTGAAGTTTCTTTAAAAGTTGATAAATCACAATCCTATCATATTCGTTTGACAGACCATCTTGGGGAAAAGAACCCCGACCCGATAGAATATTATATTACTGCTATTCCTGATGAATTTCCGTCGGTCGATGTTATCCGTCCCGGGTTTGATGTCAACCTGTCAGACCAGATGATGCTTCCGCTTAAGCTGCATATTTTTGATGACTACGGGTTCAGCTCTTTGGTAATGAAATATTCTTTAGTACACAAAGGTCAGATGTCTGATGAGAATGTTGCAGTCCTGCATTTTTCAGAAAAGATAAAAACCGAAGGAGAAGTTGAATTCAATTGGGATATTGACCAGTTGAATCTTTTTCCGGGGGACTATGTTATTTATTCTTTTGAGGTTGCTGATAATGATATTATTTCCGGTCCAAAGATTTCAAAATCCCGTCAGTATATCGCCCGTCTTCCATCACTTGAGGAAATTATCTCCCAAACAGAAAAATCAAACGTAAAACGTATTGACGAGACCCAAAAGATTTTAAAAACCGGCAGGGACCTTGCCAAACGTCTTGAGAATGTCAGCCGCAAAATAAAGGCTGATTCAAAGTCACCTGATAAAGCTAATTGGCAAAATCAAAAAGAGCTTGAGTCAATTACTAAAAAAAATGCCGAGATGGTCAAAGAGATTGAAAAAGCAGCCGAGCAAATGAACAAAGCGGTAGATGATCTCAATGATAAATCATTGATGAGTCGTGAAGTGCTTGAAAAAATGGCTCAGATTCAAAAACTTTATCAAGAAATTGCCACCCCCGAGATGAAAAAAGCTCAGCAGGAAATGATGGAAGCTCTCAAAAAGATGGACAAGCAGAAGCTTGAGAAAGCTTTAAAAGATTTTAAAATGTCTCAAGAAGAACTTCTCAAACGTCTTGAACGCACTATGGCACTTTTGAAAAAGATGCAGCTTGAACAAAAAATGGAAGCGATGATTAGAAAAACTGAAGAACTGACTCGCAAACAAGAAGAAATGAATAAAAAAACGAAAGAGTCAGAAAAATCACAGCTTCCCAAATTGTCTAAGCAGGAAAAAGATATTCAAAAAGAACTGAAAAATTTGAAAGAAGAATTAAAGGATCTTCAAAAAATATCTGAAGATGCCAAGATGCAGAATTCAGAGGAATTAAAAAAGTTCTCTGAAGCTCTTAAAAAAACCGATGCCGACAAAGATATGCAGAAGATGCAGGAGTCTATGGACTCAAAGAAAAAAAATAATGCTTTTGACCAAGGGAAAAAAGCTCATTCAAAATTGATGAAAATGCTTGATGAAATGCAAAAGCAAATGATGGCGATGAAAGGCGGAGACAAAGAGAAAATAAAAAAAGAATTTTCTGCTGCGATTGACGATGCTAACTATCTTTCAAAAAAGCAGGAAGAACTCTTTATCGAAGCAGCCGGTATGCAGACGCAAACACTTATGATGCGAGATGTTGCCGAAAAACAACAGGAGTTGTTGTTTTCATGCAGTGGTCTTAAAAATAGAATCTCTGAACTGGCAAAAGAATCTCCATTTGTTGCTTCTGAAATAAGTAAACTTTTGGAAGATAGTTTTTCACAGATGGAATTTGCCATGAAACAGTTTGATGATAAAAAACGTAGTCAAGGTATGCAAGACCAGCGGAGAGCTATGACAAATTTAAATAAAGCATCACTTCGTTTAATGGAGTCTATGGAAAAGCAAAAGCAGTGTAATAAAGGGGGAAGCTGTAATAAAAATACAGGGAATATGCAGTCGCTCTCAGAAAAGCAAAATAAATTAAATAAAAAGACTCAAGGTCAGTGCGATAACCCGAACGGTCAAAATCCAAAATCTGGTAAAAACGGACGAGAAGCACTATCTCGTCTTGCTGCCGAACAATCTGCAATTAGGAAATCGGTTGAAGAGTTGGCTCAAGAGTTTGGCGGGTCTCGTCAGATTTTAGGCAGACTTGATGATATTGCTCAAGAAATGAAAAAAGTAGAAGAGTCTTTAGCTAACGGTGAAACAGGTCCCGATATTACACAACGTCAGTTAAAAATATTTTCACGGATGCTTGAAGCATCACGGTCTTTGTATAAAAAAGATTTTTCCGAACAAAGACAATCCAAAACAGCACTTTCAACTCTTATGTATATTCCGCCGGAGCTGTCATCAGATATTTTAGATGATAATCTGAAATTAGAAGACCGTCTGCAAAAATATTTGGGAGATGATTACCCCAAACAATATGAAGAACAAATAAAAGCATATTTTAAAGCACTCTTAAAAATTGAAGCGTCACAAAAATTGAAATCAGGTCAGTAGTATTATATGAAAATTAGTTTTCTGCTTTCACTCATAACTCTTATTTTTCTTTGGCAGCCTCTGTCTGCTGTTGAAAAGGAAAATTTTGTTGAGCCTATTCAAAAACGGGTAGTACAGGTACAAGAAGTTGACCAAGTTCTTCGCAAGAAAATTATGTTTGCCAGAAAGCTTATTTCTGAAAGAAATTATGAGGGTGCTGTAAGATTTTTAGAAGTTCTCTATGAAACAGAGCAAACAAATCCGATAGTTCTCAATCTTTTAAAACAATGTTATTCCCAGCTTAAACTTAATTTTAAATTAGAAGAGTTGATTAAAAAACAAATTGAATCCAGCCCATCAAATATCGGTTTTCGGCTGTCACTTGCCGAACTTGCGGCTCAGCAGGGTAAAACAGATGAAGCAATGAAGCATTATAAAAAAGCAGTCTCGCTTATTGATGGTATTAATAGAGTGCGGTATCAGTTGGTTATTCAAAGTATGCTCAATAATAAATTAGAGTCAGAGGCTGAGAAATATATTATTGTGTGGCGTAAAAAAACATCTGACAGCAATCTTTTAGGTGAGCAGATGGGTAAAATTTATAAACAGAAAAAAGAATATAAAAAAGCATTAGATGAATACTACCCGCTTCTGGCGGACACTTCCCGTATAGGGAATAATGTTGAGAAAGAGATTGTTGGGCTTTTGCTTTTTGAAGATTCCGCACCAATCACTGAAAAGTATCTTCTGAAGCGGTCACAAAAAGATTTTAACATACGAGCGGTGAAAATTCTTTCTATGCATTATATCCGCACTGGACAACTTGATAAATCATTTGCATTTACAAAACTTCGCGACTCTCTCTCTGAAAAGAATGGAAACTCTCTTATTTCTTATATGCAGACGTGTAAAAGAGAAAAGCTATATGATGAATCTATTCGCATGGGTAATTATCTGCTATCCCAATATGAACAACCTGCTATTCGTAACCGAGCAAGATTTCTTATGGCAGATGCCTATACCCACAAGGGGGAGTACGATAAGTCATTGCAAACATATAGTATGATTTTTGAAACAACAAAATCAGAACGTGAAAAAGCCGATGTACTGTATTATCAAGCAAAAGTTTATCAAGACTATTTGGGTGAGATAGATACAGCACTTATATATTTTGATTCTCTGACAACGAACTATAAATTAGGTATGAGTTATATGAATGCTTTGGTGGAGATTCCGTATTGTTATGTACAGAAAGGAGATATTGCTAAGGCAAAGGCAATTTATTTATCCTATGAGTCAAAGCGTTTTCATGTTGATATAAAAGAGAAAATATATTTTCAACTTGCCCAAACATTATTTTTAGAAAACAACATTGACTTATGTAAAACGTTACTGTCCAAACTTCTTATAAATTATCCAACCGGTTTTTATGTCAATGATGCTTTAAGTCTGCTTAAAATCATTCAAACCGGCTCTGAGGCACCATTGGTTCTCAAAGACTATGCATCGGCACTGTTATATGAAATTCAGAATAAGTATGATTCACAGGTTATTGTTTTTGATAAAATTGCCCGGAATCAATCAAAAGTGCTTGCTGATTTTGCACTTTTTAAAATATCTGAGATTTTATTGTCTCAAAATGATTCGCTGAAAGCATTAGAATATATAAATCAGATGGAAGAAAACTTTTCTGATTCATATTATTTCCCGTATTCTCTCAAAGAAAAAGCCGATATATTGCGGGTACAAAGTAAAAAAGCAGATGAGGCATACAAAATATACCGTCGTCTGCTTAAAGAGTTTCCGAACTATCCATTTATTTCAAAAGTTCGTAAAATTTTAAGAACTGTTTCAGAAAAACAATCAAATAAGAATTCCTAATACTGATTAATTTTCTTTTTAGATATTTCGAGATTTTTTACCTGTTGCTCTAATTTGAAAATTCTCTCTTCTGAATTTTCTAATTTCTTCTCTTTCATTTTGGTTGTAGTCCGTATTAAAAGAGCCATAGAGATAAGCATGAAAAGGACAGAATTCACGCTTCGAAAAATCTCACCCATATTAAATATAGAATCTAAAAAGGCTAAAATTCCGAGTGTAAATAAAACGCCACACCATAGAAACATTTGACACCTCAACGATTTATGTTTTTAGAGAAAATAAAAACGTTGTGATTTATGCAAGATGTATTATATTTTCTCTTCAATTTCAAATAATTTTGAGTCTTTTATATTTAAGTCGGTATAAATGAGTAATCGCTTTAGTAAGGAGAAATATTATTAATGAATACATCTGAAAATACCTTTGACAAAACCAATGCCTATATTGCTTTTGGTGTGTATGTCATAGCATTTATTGTTTATGCTTTAACGGTACAGCCGACATTTTCGTTTTGGGATTGCGGTGAATTTGTTGCTTCTTCATATATTTTGGGAATTCCACATCCTCCGGGAACTCCATTGTTTGTGCTAATTGGTCGAATAATGTCTCTCATTCCGTTTGTTGAAGATATTTCCTTGCGTATAAACTACTTATCTGTCATTTTCTCCGCTTTTACTGCTTTATTCAGCTATTTGCTTACTGTACGGATTGTCAGATACTTTTTCGATAAGGATAAAAAGTCTTCTTTGAACTCATATATAGCCTATATAGGTGGTATTGCCGGAGCATTTTTTGTAGCATTTTCTCAGACAAACTGGGGTAACTCGGTTGAGGCAGAAGTATATGGTATGGCGTTAGCCATAACAGTAATGCTTGTTTGGCTTGCTTTAATCTATTATGAAAATAGAGGGACAGCAAGAGCTGCCAAAATCATGATATTTGCATTTTATGCGGCTCTGCTTGGTGTCGGAGTCCATATGACCGTGTTTTTGGTTGTACCGGTTTGTGCTATTTTCTTTCTCTTAAAAAAAGATGCTTCCAAGCGTGACTGGTTGGTTGTGTGCGGATTTTTTATAGCGGAACTGTTATTAATTATTTTCTTCTCTCAAATGTCAAATGCAGCATCAGCAGGAACAATGTTTAAATTTGTCAGCGTCATATTAGCGTTAGTTGTCGGTGCACTCGTTTATAAAAAAGTAAATTGGGCAGTATTTATTGCGATAGTTTCGGTTTCTACCGTTATGATGTCATTTGACCTGTATTTCAAAGCTTTTCCTATTACGATTGCTCTACTTCTTCTTTTGGGATATTTATCAGAGAAAAATAAATGGAATCTTCAATGGAAAAATGCTGTTGTAATTGTATTGATAGCACTTGTCGGGGTATCGGTACATCTGTATATACCAATTCGCTCTGAAATGAATCCTCGAATAGATGAAAATAATCCGTCCCGTGGCTGGTCAACTTTTGTAAATTTCTTAGACCGTAAACAGTATGGGCAGATATCTATGATCGACCGTATGTTTAACCGTCGGGGTACTTGGGGAAACCAACTTGGACGACATCCACACATGGGATTTTGGTCATACTTTGAAGACCAGTATTCTAAAGGCGGAAATAATTTTATCCCGTTCTTAGCTCTTGGTATTATAGGTTTTGTAGTCGCAATTCGCAAACGACTTGAAATAGGACTGCCATTTTTCACACTCTTCTTACTCTGTTCACTTGGACTTGTGCTGTATATGAATTTTGCCGATGGGACAATGTACAATCCCGCAACCGGCGATGCTTATTTGGAGGTGAGGAATCGTGACTATTTCTTTACTCCGGCATTTGTCTTTTTTGGTATTGCTATGGGTATTGGTATTTCTGCGGTGCTGCTTATGCTTAAAGAGAAGTTTATGTCTCATGGTGAGTCTAAAATGAAGATGGTGGTGTATGCCGCATCTGTATTAGTCTTTTTACCAGTTGTATCTTTGGCACACAACTATCACACAAACGACCGTTCACAAAATAGAATTCCATATATTTATGCAAAAAATTTATTAGATACCTGTAAACCTAATGCGATTTTATTTACTTCGGGGGATAACGATACTTTTCCACTCTGGTGCTTACAGGAGACATACAATTATAGAAAAGATGTTGTGGTTATCAATCTGTCACTTTTAAATACAGATTGGTATACCGAGCAAATGAAAAACCGATACAATGTTCCTATTTCTTTGACTGATGAGCAGATATTATGGTATGAAAAAGATCGTGGTGACGGTGTTATGATTTCCGCACCAAAAGAACCATTTTTAGATAGACCTCGCAAGCGAAGAACATACTTGACTCCGAGTATGTATGGCGGTCGGGTAGTAAAAGTTCAGGATATGATGATGGATGAAATTGTTTTAGAAAATAAATGGAAACGTCCAATTTATTTTAGTTCACCTCAGATCGGAAGAGCACACGTCTGAACTCCAGTCACACTGATATAACTCGTATGCCGTCTTCTGCTTGAAAAAA
>CALCCW010000090.1:0-5882 GCA_937900185.1 uncultured candidate division Zixibacteria bacterium
ACCGAGGTAACAGCTGTTGATGTCTATGATGTATTATATATTGATACATCAGTTGTTTGTAATGATTCTTTAGAAGTAATAAAATTTTTCTTAACACTTGATGACCAAGGATTTTTTCACCCATGGGGTTTAAGTATTATTTATGAATATAAGTATTTCTATGATTCTTTGGATATTGAAAGCGGTACTCTACCGGGTGGCTCAGCCTTTGGACTAGATATCCCTGCTCCATCAGAGTATAATGCTATGACATTTATCTTTACTCCTGCATCTACCAATCGTCAGCTTTATACTGACAATAACTATGAAGTAAGATTTGGTGTTTTTAGCAGTAGTGATACAACAGCAGTAGATTCTGTTATTACTCATAAAAAAAATCCGTCAGAATTATTTTTTCCCTATCCGAATCCGGCAGTTATTGAAGATATGAGCAGTAAAAAGATAAAATTTTCTTTCAAACTTCCTACAGACTCTACCTATCTTGCCGAGTCAACCAATCCATCTCAGGTAGATACTATTTTGATTGATATCGGGGCAATAGAAACATTTATGATTGTAGATATATTTAATCTCAATGGAGAACATATTCGCACTATTAAAAAGACTGCAGATAATAAATTTGATGTAAATGATATTTTATTTTCTACTGAATGGGATTTGAAAAACCAAAGTGGTGCCGATGTTTCCTCTGGTGTGTATTTTGCTTACGCTCGTTTGTATGTTGGTGATATTGACGGTACATTATTGGCAGAAGAAAAAACTAAATTAGCGGTTATACGATGACACCAAAAGAGCTGCGGTTGATTCCAAGAATAGGATTATTTGCGGCACTTATTTATATTTTATCAATGGCTACAGCACCGCTTCCAAATGTAAATCTCATTTTTTTCATTGTTTTTATAGCCGGATTTATGTGGGGTGCTGTTTCGGGGATGTTGGTCGGTGCATTTGGTATGGGTCTTTCAACATTCTTTTCTCCGTTTGGACCTGCAGCGCTTCCGGTGATGATTGCTCAAATAGTCGGTGCATCACTTTCGGGGTTATTTGGAGCGATCTATTTTTCTTTCTACGGCAATGAAATATCTAAGCTGAAAATCTATCTGTGGATTCCGATTTTTTCTATTTTGTGTACGCTCGGGTATTTTATACCTGTGAATATTGTTGACAGCTGGTTGTTCCAGCCTTTTTGGGAACGTTTTTATGTCAGTTCGTTTTGGTCATTGATTTCTGTCGGGAGCAATATGCTGTTATTTACACTTTTATTTCCGGCACTTATTTCATTTTGTAAAAAAGAGCAGAGGGCGTTGTGTTAAAATATCTGATTCTGATATTATTTTTTATCATAAGTTCAGTATGTGCGGGTGAAATTACTGACTCGACTAAAATTGCTGATTCTACGGATACATCTCTGTCGGTAGACTCAATTTTTTCTGATACTTTGTTATTAGATACAATCGGAATTGATGTTGATACTTTAACTGAAGCACAAAAAGCATATCAACTGTTTTTAGGCAGACAGGCAAAAAGAAAAGCGGTACAGCCAGAAGAAAAAAAAGAAGTCAAAGTATATCTTTCTTTTTATGATTCACTTGTCACAGCATTTTTGAATCCACGCTTAAATTTATCGTCAGAAATAACAAGGTCTTACGCAAAAGATGCCGGAGATTATTTTAGAGGAGACCCATCATATTTTGTCAATGATTTGCAGCAAACTCCCTCAAGAAAAACTGTCAGACCATTTGGGTTATCGGGCAATCGTCTTAATGTCGTTTCAAACGGACTTGTTCTTTCACCTTTTGAACATATTCCGCAACCTGACGGTCTTATAGATTTTAATGATATTTCAACAGGGCTGGCAAAAGATATATATATTCTTCCCGGAAGTGCAGGGCAATTATTTGGCGGAACACAGTCAATTGCAACTCTTGTGACAGTTCCCAATCAACCTGATAATTATGAGCCTGAGATTTTACTGCATGTGGATAAAGGTCCTGAAGACTATGCCTATACACGAGGAGGGTACACAAAACTTTTTACAGACGGGAAAGAAGTTGACCTTGCCGCAGATTACAGAAATACTTCAGGAGTCAGATCGCATACTGATGATAACTCGTATAATTACACCGGTAGAACTTTAATACCGCTTAAGGCATCATATTATCTGACAGCCGCGGGAAGTTCTTATCGTCGAAAAGGCTCTTATAAAACTTCGCTTGCAGCTAACACCCCATATATTACACGAAACAGAACAGACCGAAACGGTCAGATTGCTATTGAAAAACTCAATGATGCCCAGACAGTGAAATATCATCTTGGATATGGTTATTTAAAGCAAAATTCAAATATTGATGCTGCGTATATTGGTCGGTTTAATTTCTATGGACATAGTTTTAATTTTGCCAGAGAATCGGCACTTGGAAACAAATTATTCAAATCAGAAATATCATATTCATATTTAAAGCAGACAGATGGTATTGATCAAGACTCGGAGAAATCTGCCAATGCATCATTTTCGATGTTTCAAAAAAACGAACTCAGTACGTATGGAATTGCTGTGGGTTCGATGTATAATGAAAAATTTAAATTTCTGCCGTTTACATCATTTCTGTATCAGAAATATTCAGATAGATATTTTATGATGTTCTCGGTAGGTTATTCAGAAAAAGCACCATCGATGCATGATATGAATTTAAAACTCCAAACAGCAGTGCTTGATACGGGTGCTGTTGGCTATGCCGATGTCGGTAATAAATCTCTTTTATCTGAAAAACAGCTTGTGAGTTCCTTGATGTATGAATATGGTTCTTTGAAAAACAGTATTCGTTTTACTGTTACAGGAGGACTTATCAATGACGGCATAGATTGGTATCACACTGATACTGTGATTGAGTTAATTTCTTCAAAATTGTTTAGTCCAAAAAATTCAGATATAAAGTTTGCTGATTTTCAATTAAAGCAAAAACTAGCGGTGAATGATTTTCTCAATCTTTCTTTGGGAGGAGCTTATCACTATATAGAGTACGATATTACAGACACTCGAGCTTATCAGCCGGACTATCAATTATTTATGGGGGGAGAGCTGCATTATTACTGGAAACAGAAATGGATGGACTTATATGCTTATGGTGAAACAGTCTATGCCGGAACATACACCGGATATTCCGGTGAAGAATTAGGTGACAACATAGTTGTAAATACCGGTATGGCATTTAAAATAAAACAATTCAGGTTTTACTATATTTTCCAAAATTCGATTGATTTGCGTATATCTCATCCTGATGCTTTTACTAATTTGGGACATTTTTCTTATTACGGTTTTACTTGGAATTTCATAAATTAAAACGGAAAAATCTAATAACCTATATTGCTTGACTTGAAACAATCGTAGGAGTTATGTTTTATTATGTCAGACTTACCTATCCAAAGAGAAAAAGCGTATCAGTTAGTTGTTGAAAAAATTGGCGTTAACAATCTGCTCAAACATATTTTAGCAGTAGAAGCAGGGATGCGTCAAGTTGCAAAACATTTTCAGGAAGATGTTGAATTTTGGGGATTAACCGGACTGCTGCATGATTTGGATTACAACGAAACAAAAAACGATGCACAGCATCACACCTATGTAACAGCAGAATGGCTTAAAGAGTACAATCTTCCTGATGATATGCTGCACGCAATTCATGCTCATCCGGGGCATATACCATGCCGGACAAAACTTGACTGGGCATTGTATGCTGTTGACCCGACAACCGGTTTTTTGGTTGCATGTGCTTTAATGCATCCTGATAAAAAATTAGCATCGTTAGATTCTAAATTTTTACTCAAACGGTTCAAAGAAAAACGGTTTGCTGCCGGAGCTACAAGAGAAAATATGGCATCTTGTTCAAATTTAGGGCTTGAATTAGACCAATTTCTTCTGATGGTTAGAGACGGTATGCTTACAATTTCTGACACACTTGGAATGTAGCGTATGGCTCGGAAATCTCTATTTAAAAAAGATATTATCGGCTGGTCGATGTATGATTTTGCCAATACTATCTTTTCTATGAATATTATTTCAAGATATTTAAAGTTATATATAGTAGATGACCTTGGAAAAGATGACCGATATTTTGATATCCCTTTTGCATTCTCTATGTTATTAGCGGCTTTACTGCTACCGGCTTTAGGGGCTATTTCAGACCATTCTACCAAAAAAAAGTTTTTTCTCTTATTATTTACGGCTACTTGTTGTATTTCAATCGGACTTATGGCATTTATCCCATCTTCGATGTTTATAATTCTGATTGTTCTTTTTATTATTTCTAATTTTTCCTATGAAGCAGGGCAGCCGTTTTATAATTCATTGTTATATTCAGTTGCCGAGGGGCGAGATGCCCGTTTTGTGTCAGGTATCGGGGTTGCTATGGGGTATGTCGGTTCGGTTATAGGACTTATTATTGTAATGCCGTTTGTAACCGGTTCTGTTTTTAGTTTTGATATTTCATTTATTGATGGCGGCGGTAGGTCGGCATCGTTTATACCGACTGCTTTTTTATTTGCACTCTTTGCATTGCCTCTTTTTCTAAATGTTAAAGAAAAAGAAGTGAAATACATTAAAAAAGTCAGTTTGACCGATGGGTATAAAGATGTCTGGGATGGTGTTAAGTCTACAAAGAAATATCCGGGGGTTTTGAGATTTTTGGTTGCTGATTATTTTTTTGAAGATGCGGTCACTACAGTTATAATAAATATAGGAGTTTTCTGCTCAATTGTTATCGGTCTCAAAGATTCAGACATAGATATGTTTCTTATTATTTCAACTATTTCAGCAGTAGCAGGATCTTTTATACTGGGCAAAATAGCTCAACATTACTCGTTGAAAAAGATGCTGCACTATATTATATTAGGCTGGATTATAGCATTGCTATGTTTTGTTTTTATTGAGAATCAAATTGTTGTATGGATATTAGGTT
The DNA here is from genome assembly GCA_937900185.1 of uncultured candidate division Zixibacteria bacterium. Taxonomy (GTDB): domain Bacteria; phylum Zixibacteria; class MSB-5A5; order GN15; family FEB-12; genus QQUK01. The sequence continues at coordinate 4,953 of CALCCW010000090.1, forward strand.
CGGTTGTCGGAATTCTGCTTGGCGGGTTGTGGACAACCAGTCGACCGATGCTTGGAGAGTTAGTCCCTCATACTGAATTGGGTAAGTTTTTTGGGCTGTTTTCTCTTTCAGGGCGTGCGGCTGCTATTGTCGGACCATTAGTTTGGACAACGGTTGTATATCTGTTTAATACAGATCGGTTGCTTGGAGCAAAAACAGCAGAGCTTTTACAACTAAGTGACAGCTCTTTGAGAAGTTTACCTTATAAGGCAGGAATTATTTCACTAATTTTTATGATGATACTTGGTTTATATATTTTCAGAAAAGTACCTTCACACCCTATGCAGGAGCAGAATGCGTAAAATCGGTGATTATTATCAATATAGCGGTGCCGTGCATATTCATACGACTGAATCTGACGGTACTAAAAGAATAGAAGATGTTATCTCTATCGGGCAGGATGCTAAGCTCGATTTTATGATGTTTACCGACCACATGACGCTCTCAAACCGTGAAAACGGTCATGAGGGACTTTACGGTAAGATGTTAGTTGTTATCGGGTATGAACATAACGATGAAGCCGATGAACATCATTATCTTTTATTTGATTCACCAAAGGTCTATCCAACCGAAATGTCAGCATCCGAATATGTTGCCGCCGGTGCTAAGGACAATGCTTTAGGGATTTTAGCTCACCCCGATGAAATACGGTCGCATTTGGATGAATTCCCGCCATATCCGTGGCGAGACTGGAATGCGGTTGGTTTTAACGGTGTTGAATTGTGGAACCAGATGTCGGAGTGGATGGAAAAACTTACAAAATAAGATCGGAAGAGCACACGTCTGAACTCCAGTCACACTGATATATCTCGTATGCCGTCTTCTGCTTGAAAAAAAAAAAAAAAAAAATAAAGAAGAAAAAAAAAAGAAAAAAAACAAATACACGAAAAA
>CALCCW010000091.1:0-3920 GCA_937900185.1 uncultured candidate division Zixibacteria bacterium
GCGACCACCGAGATCTACACTCTTTCCCTACACGACGCTCTTCCGATCTGACTATGTAGTCGATGAAGGGGTTATGCTATCATTTCCTCTCTTAGGTTTTGACCCTGATGGAGATATTATTACTTTTGGTTCATATGAATTACCTGCCGGAGCAACTATTGTTGTCATTGGCGATTCAACATTTTTTGAGTGGACACCCGGATTTGACCAAGCCGGTTTTTACAATGTCGGTTTCTTTGTAACTGATGGTACAGACTCTACTTTTACAAGTGCAGACATAGATGTAAATGATGTCAACCAAGCTCCTGTTTTAGCTGAGATTGGTCCAAAAGTTGTCACTGCCGGTGATGAATTAATGTTTGCGGTTACAGCAACTGATTTAGACGGTACTTTTCCGGCTCTTAGTGCTACTCCACTTCCGGGTACTGCATCATTTGTAGATTCAGGCAACGGTAACGGATATTTCTTATGGCAAACAGTTATTGCTGATTCCGGTTCTTATGATGTTACATTCTCGGCAACTGACGGTGATCTTACCGATGATGAAATTGTCACTATTACTGTCGGTGAAGCTCCGAAAATGATTGTTATTGATTCAAACACTTTCAATTTCACTTTCACAGAAGGTGAAACTGTTTCTGATACTGCTTTTGTAAATATAACAGAATTAAACGGTTCTCCTATTACAGTTGAAGCATCAGAAGTCTCATCTTGGATGGACCTTTCAGGCTTCACACCATCTGTTGTTCCGACAACATTAAAAATAGCAGTTTACCCTAATGGGCTGCCGATTGGCACATATCAAGATACTGTTGTGATAACATCTGCCGATGCTGTTAACAGCCAAACAATTTTTATCTCAATGACTATTAATGAACGACCAAATACTCCGGCGTATATTACATCAACTCTAGATACTGCTTATTATATTGATGAATGCACACCTTTGGACATTAATTTTGTTATAACTGACGATGAAAGTGATCCGGTTTTAGTTAGTATGACCGGCTTAATTGAAAATATGACTTTCCTCGATAATGGTGATGGTACAGCAGATTTCAATTTCACACCTAATTTTGCTCAAGAAGGTCTTTATCATGTTGCTGTTAACTTATTCGACGGCAGAGATTCTTCAACATTCCCATTCTCAATTTATGTTGATAATTGTGAACCGGGTACTGAAGGTGACACTGTTTCAGTCGCAACTGTTCCTGCTGTTCCTGGTGCCAGAATTACAGTACCTGTAGATTTTGCAAACCTTTGTACTCTTGATGATTATCGCATTTCAATTGAATTTAACAATAATTATATCTCTTTGGATTCCGCAAGTTATGTGGACTCCAGAGTAACTTTGTGGGAAAGTACACAAATCTTAAATGACTCTGGAGTTGTTTACTTAAGTGGTTCTTGGTCTGAAGTTGAAAGACAAGACCCTGGGTCTGGTAATTTGACTAATCTCCACTTCTCTCTTGCTGTTGGTACACCAGCTGGATTCTATCCTCTTGATTTACACGTTGAACCTCTATATGATCGGGACTGTGGTGGTGGATTTGAGCAAATTCGTCCGTTCTTTATCCCGGGCGGTATTGTTGTAGATACATCGGGTAACTATGTTTGTGGTTATGTTGTTGACCCTGACGGTAACCCGGTATCGGGAGCTGCTGTAGAACTATGGGATGATTTCCCATCAGGTTCTGCTCAAGAAGCACAAGATGCCAGTGGTAATGGTGTTTTTGCTTTTGATAATTTTACAACTATTCCATTTGATTTATATGCTTATCACCCGGGTTATTACCCCGGTCATGTTGAAAATATCAATTTCGCCCAAAGCGGAATAATGATAGTTCTCACTCCGATAACTGACACTATCGCTTTCCCTCCTACTAACAGATGGGTTGATTTCTTCTGTGATGTAAATACTTTTAAAGATTATCCTCTTCCGGTAGGTTCTGTTATTGAAGCATACGACCCCGACGGAGTCAAATGTGGTGAATTTAATGTTACAACAGCAGGTGAATACGGATTCTTACATGTTTACGGTGATGATGAATTTACCGACTTTGATGAGGGTGCTGATGTTGGAGATGCTATCCGTTTCTATGTAAACGGTATTGAAGCTATCGCAAGCGGAAACGCTGTGTGGACAGCAGACAGAGATATTAACGAAGTTTGTCTTGATGTTCCTGATGTTACTCCGCACACCTGTATGCTGTCAGCCGGATGGAATTTAGTCAGTTGGAATGTTGATACTGATGTTGATGATATTGCTAATGTTTTAGCATCTATTGACGATTGTGTTGAAGTTGTTATGGGATTTGAACAAGGTGCCTTAACATATGACGCATCTCTTCCTCAGTTCTCAGATTTATGGTCTGTTGACCATCTGTCGGCTTACTGGATTAAAGTCAGTTGTGATGTTGAGTTGACTGTCTTAGGTACTCCGGTACCTTCTACAACTCCAATTCCAGTTACTGCAGGATGGAACTTAGTATCTTACTTACCTGCTAATTCAATGCCAACTGAAACAGCTTTGACAACTATCCATGATGACTTGGTTGTTGCCTTAGGCTATGAAAACGGTACCGGTTTAACGTACTTACCGGGGCAAACCGAATTTAACGATTTAACATCCATGAGTTCATGTTATGGATACTGGGTTAAAGTAAATAATAATGGTACTCTCATTTATCCTGATGGTGATGCAGAAACTGTTACCGGTAAAAGCTTGTATACTCAAATAAGTTCTTCCGCAGGCAGAATCAATCCTACAACATCATGGATGAATATTTATGCGTATGACTTAAAACTTGATGATACACAGATTAAAGCAGGTACTGAAATCAAAGCATTTAGCTCAGACGACAAATTAGTCGGTTCGTATGTTATGAAACTAAACGGTAAGTTTGGATTTATGCCGATTTATGGTGATGATGCTCAGACTGACTATGTTGACGGAATGAAATCCGGCGATGAATTTTATCTCTCTGTCAATGGTGTCAAAACTGCTGAGCAGTTCACTTGGACAACATCGGGTGATAAATTAGAAATCAAAGGGTTAACTGCAAAAACTACCAGCGAAGCTCTGCCGACTTCATTCGGTTTACAACAAAACTATCCAAATCCGTTTAACCCGTCTACCACAATCAGTTTTGATATGCCGGTATCCGGTACAGCCAAAATTGAGATTTTCAACCTGCTCGGTCAGTTAATAGCTACTCCATTTGACGAAGTAGCCCCTGCCGGTCAACAAGTGGTTACATGGGATGGACGAAATGATAATGGAAAAACTGTTGCTTCGGGTATTTATTTCTACCGCCTAACTGCCGATAACTTTACTGATACAAAGAAAATGACTTTATTGAAATAAAGCGTTTCTCAATATAAACGTAGTTTCCGACCGGATAATACCGGTCGGAATAATTAGGTGTAGAATATGAAGTTACTTACAAAATTATTAATTTTTAGTTTGACCATAGCAATATTAACCGCCTCTGCTTTTGCCAATCCGCAAGCTCCTGAATGGGTTGATTTCTATGGTAATATTACTCTTAATGGCAGTCCTGCCCCTGTTGGTACTATTGTTGAAGCGTACGACCCTGATGGTATCATGTGCGGCAGCTATACTGTTGATACAACCGGTTTATATGGGTTTTTACATGCCAATAGAGACGATATAACAACCACAGGTGTAGATGAAGGTGCTGTACCGGGTGATTCAATCACTTTGAAAGTAAATGGTATTATCGCCGTACCAACAGATCGGAAGAGCGTCGTGTAGGGAAAGAGTGTAGATCTCGGTGGTCGCCGTATCATTAAAAAAAAAAACAAAAAAAAAAGAAAAAAAATGACAAATGAGTGAAAAACTAAGAACAACGACACACAAGCAAGGTTATAATGTAAGTCACGAGAACAGAGAAGCG
>CALCCW010000092.1:0-18051 GCA_937900185.1 uncultured candidate division Zixibacteria bacterium
TTTCAAGTATCATACTGTGACGTACTTTGTGTTTTTAGTTGTTTTTTTATTTTTTTTTTAATGATACGGCGACCACCGAGATCTACACTCTTTCCCTACACGACGCTCTTCCGATCTCTCCTTCATATTAAAAATAAACAGCTATTACAAAAGTAACAACCAATTCTGTTATACCACTCTATTCCCTATTTACTTGGCAGCGATTCCGGTAGTGTTTTCACAAAATCCCTTATTTCATCCCGAACTCGGCGATAGTGAGCCAATGCTTCTTCTTCTGATTTTGCTGTTTTGGCTAATTGAGGTGGGTCATCAAAGCCATGGTGGATTTTAATAGTATTACCCGGAAAGATTGGGCAGTTCCTATCAGCATCAGAGCAAACAGTAATTACATAGTCAAATTCGACTTCTCCAAGCTCCTCTATCGCTTTTGATTCTTGATTTGCTATATCTACGCCTGCATTCGCCATAACGTGAACTGCGTTTAAATTAATTTTATCTTTTATTGTTCCTGCTGAATATGCCTCAATAACATCAGATTTAAGCTCCTTTGCCCAACCCTCAGCCATCTGACTCCGACAAGAGTTATGGGTGCATAAAAATAGTATCTTCAACATTTCTTTTGTCTTTCACACAGTTTTTCAGGATCAAGTTTTAAAATCTTTTTAAGCTGTATTCTATCTGCCTTAGCCAACTTAGTTTGTTGAGCTTGTGTGAGTATCATCTGAAGAGCAGTATGTGGAATACCCTTGGCATCAGATTGTGAACAACTGTAATAAACCCATCGTCCCTTTTTTCGAGATTCTAATATACCGGCATCTTTTAAAATTTGAAGATGTTTTGAAATCGTTGATGGAGCTAATTCAAGCAATTTAACTATTTGACACACACATAACTCTTTATCTTGTAATGCTAAAACAGCTCTTATTCTTGTCTCATCTCCAAGAGCTTTAAGAGCTTTCACCTCCGGAACTACTTCAACAACCATTTAAAATATTCTCCTGTTTTATTAGATTTATTGAGTAATTAATAAATCAATAACCTAATTCTTTATTCTTATAATTCGTCATATAACGAATTATATGGTAAGATTATTACTGTGTCAAGAAAAATAAAAAGTAACTCAAAGAAGTTTGAGTTACTTTTTATTAAATAATGGAGATAACTAAATTTTAAACACGCTCATTACTATTTTAAAACTCTGATTATAAATAATCAGAGTTTTAAAACAAAACTATGCTAAGTCAGAGGTCTTAATCGCTTTACGATTACGTCTTCTTGTCTCTATCATAAAATGGAAAACCGGAACTGCCAGCAAAGTTAAAAATGTTCCTGAAACAAGTCCACCAATAGCAACAACTGCCAAAGGTGAAAGCCGTTCAATGCCAACAGCCCATTCTAAAGCAATAGGAATCATACCTACAGCCGCGGCACCCGCAGTCATCAAAATTGGACGAGTTCGTAGTTCTACCGCCTGCAGGATTGCATCTCGTACTTCAGCCCCTTCTTCCATCGCTACCTTTGCAAAATCAACAAGCAATATTCCGTTTTTCACTATTATTCCCATAAGCAGTATGATGCCCATAAATGACGGCAGACACCCATGTTTATCAGCAATGAGCATAGCCCAGGCAGCACCGATTATTGCTAATGGAAGACTTGCCATGATAGCTACCGGATCTAAAAATGATTTGAAAACAATTACAAGCATTATAAACAGAAGTGCGATACCCATCACTAAAGATTTTAAGAGTCTGCCAAATGACTCGTTAAGCTGCTTATATTCACCCTCATAACTTAACGAATATCCCCGCGGCAAAGATAATCCTTCAAGAGCAGATGATACATTATCATGCAGCTGTGTTATTGAAATAGCACCTCTAAAACCGACAACATCAATAGTAGATAAGAGACTCTGATGTGTTTCAACAGTTGGTGCATGTAAAATTTCGGCTGAAGCTACTGCTTTCAATGGAATAAGAATTCCTTTTTTTGTTTTAATTTTTAGTGCTTCAATATCTTCTGTATTAGAACGTTGTTCCGGTTTTAATCTTACCCATGTTTTTATTGGATTTTCACCGACAACTCTTAGGTTCCCTCCCGGTATTCCGCCGACAGATTGGGCAACTTGTTGAGCTATTTCTTGTGCTGTTAGTCCATAGACTCTTGCCTGAGCTTCATCGACATTTAAATTAACTCTCCGAGAAGATCCTTGCCAAGAACGCTCTGTCCCTGTTAAACCTCTTACATTTTTAATTCTTGCCATAACAGTATCAGCTAATTTGTCTAACACCATCGGGTCATCACCGCTTAACATTATATCAACAGTACCTCTTAATGAAGATAAAGGTGTTGCACCAAATTCATATACATCAGCATAAATTAAATTAGGTATTTTCTTTTTCAATTTCTTCAAACCATTTTTTGATTCTAATATCTATTAAATCTCTTACTTCTCTAAATTTATCAAGTTTCTCTTTTAAACTTCCTTTAAAAGAACCTGGGTCTTCAAATGGCCAAAATAATCTTACCTTACACCAGGGGTAAATATCCGGACAATTTTTTTCTGCTTCATGACAAACTATAATCGCATATTTAAAGCCTCTTTTACCGATTATTTTGTCCAATCCAGTTGATTTTTGATCATCAATACTAATACCAACTTCTTCCATTACTTGATATGTCAATGAGTGAATTGGTTTAGGATTCAAACCTGCACTAAAGACATTGAACTTATCTTTTGCATAATTTCTTAAAAATGCCTCCGCAATTTGACTTCTGATGGAATTTCCTGTACATATAAATATTACATTATCTCTTAACAAAATTGTACTCCAATTCAAGAAAAATCAAAACTAAAATATTTGGTTAGCGGCAAATCAGTAATATACTCCTTAACTTTCTGCCCGTTTTTGCGGGGGAAGTCCAAAACTTCCATTCAGTCTTTGTGAGTCGAGTGAGAGATAACGAACGAAACGTGGCAATCTCTAAGCTAAGTGCTTAACAGAAACATAAGATTGCAGCACTTCGTCCACTTTCGTTGACTCCGTTCGCAATAACAGAAAATCGGACTTTTACAACAAACCCTATAAGACTAAGATTTTTAACTAATATAGTATCATTTCATTTGCTTGTATCAAGGTCGGAGAATGAGTTCCCCGACCTTAGAGTCTTTAGTATTCATATAGAGTTAACTGAATTTTGGAGTATTGAAGCAATTACTTTTTAGCAAATAATTCTCTTTCTATATCTATAAATTTCTTATTAAATTTCACAACAGATTCATAAAACAAATGAGGATTATAATTTAAGATTTTCTCAAAAAATGTATCAACCCAAGGGTCAATATATTTTAAGAAAAACTCTTTTTGAATTTCATCTGCTTTATTTCGTTGTTCTCTTCTCAATGCTCTATCCTGATTACTACGACTGATACTAATTTTAGACCTTATAACTCTTTCCATAAATTCAAACAAAATTGAAATATGATCCGGAATTATTTTATCGCTTACAGATAAACCGTAAAATTCAACATATCGCTTAATCTCACCTGTAATTTTCCCCCACATCTGACCTGTTTTTTTACCTGTATCAAAATATACTGATGCAAAAGGGGAGACATGAGACATAGGTCCAATAAACAAACGTGTATACTCAACTGATAGTTTCTCAATATCGTTTAACTCAAGATCAACTTCACTAATGTTCATATCTTCAATCATTTTGGATATAAGATCACTGTTTAAGACATCCCGCATAAAATTCTCAGATATCTCATACCTATAAATGTGAGAAAGTACTCCATAGATATTCGCTCTATACTGATCAATATGTAAATCAGAAGCAGGCATATCATCTACCTCAATTTCATTATTTGCTTTAACATTTAATGTATTTTGAGTAATCATACTTTACTCACTTTTACCACTGTATCCATATATCGCATCATACCACCGATAGGATCTCCCTCGTTTGGAATGACATAATTTGGATGGACGCCTTTCTTTTTCCACCAGATTCTGTTGATATCAGGGTCTAGAGAATCCTCTTTTTCAGTTGCTAATGGATTTCGGGATTGATTAGCTGTGGCAAATCTTCCCCACTGCCAGTGACCACAATGGTTACTTATAGAAATAATACCGGGCTGGACGGCATCGGTTACTTTTGCCTGAGTAGTAATTTTTCCGACTTTAGATTCTACAAGAATTTTATCCTTATCTTTAATATTGAGTTTTATGGCTGTTGCTGGATTAATCCAGGCGGGATTATCGTGATATCTTTCAGATAAATACTTACAACCCTGAGTCCTTGAATGAGTTTGAACATTTACCTTATAAGTTGTTAGTATCAACTCATCATCTTTCATATTTTGATGTTCAGGTATTGGTAAATAAGAAGGAATACCACTATATCCTTTTTTAGCAAGGAAGTCTGAGTAAGTTTCAAACATTCCTGATTTTGCAATCTTATCAGGTTTAAATCCGAGATAATAATCACCTTTTACTTCCTGACAGATATATGCTTTATACTCTTTCCAAGACCCGCCATCGGCACCATATTTTCCACTTTTTGTTTTCTTTGGATCATAAACAGTTCCAAATTTATTCTTTACCCATTTACCTGTGGCTAAATTTGCTTCAACTTCAGATTTTTTCATCTTTTTAGTATGTTTATTATAGTGAGGTTGTTCAGCACGATCATACCATGCTCCATGAACTTTCATATAATCAAATCCACCGACATCTTTAACACCCGGTGTATGTTCACAAGCATCTTTAACAAATTCTTCCATTGTATTAAATGTTAATGTTTCTGCTGTTTTTCCGCCAAGTCTCTTTGCTATATCACAGAATACTTCCGGAAGATTTCTTGCTTCTCCTAAAGGAGTAATCATTGCTTGTCTGATATAATATTCATGAATCATATCCATTGATACCATATTTTCCCAATCCCATCTTTCTAAATAAGTAGTATCTGGCAGTAAAAGGTCTGCATATGATGCGGTTTCAGAGTATGCTACATCTGATACAACAATATATGGAATAATTGATTCGTCTTTCAGTATTTCAATATTCTCTTGGCAATTTCCTGTCACATAAGCAGGGTTATAACAGTACACCATATATATTTCAGGACGATCTTTAGGGTCTAAGCTTTTAATTGTACTTAAAACCTGATGACAACTATGATGAGTAGGATAAAGATACGCACCTTTAGGAGCATATACCTTTTTGAGTTTTTTAGGATGTGCTTTTGGTTTTTTAAAAGAATTTTTCCATTTAGCACCAATTGCAGGACACGTACCTCCCGGAACATCTATATGACCACAAATAGCGTCCATCATTTTGGAAATTCTCTCATTAATAACACCATTATAGTGAGTTACAAGCCCTCTATAGGTTACTATTGTACCAGGTTTTGCCTTTCCAAATTCTAATGCTATTCTTTCAATCGCATCAGCCGGAACACCTGATATTTTTTCAGCCCATTTTGGAGTGTTATCTTTTAGATGGTTCTTTAAATCTTTTACTGTTGTATTGGTCCATGTTTCAATAAAATCAGAATCGTGCAGATTATTCTTCATGATTACATGACACATTGCCAGCATAACAGCACCATCAGTCCCCGGCTTAACAGCATACCATTCGTCTGATTTTGCCGCAGTATTAGAAAATCTTACATCAAATGTAACAATTTTGACACCACGTTCCACTTTAGCCGCAATAGCTCTCTGAGAGAGCGGGATATGCGAAGTATGGGCTTCAAAAAAGTTACTTCCAAAATTAAGAATATAATTTGTTCGACTGACATCGTTTACATCATAATGATGTCCCCAAGTAAGTTCTTGTGCTGTCCATTTAGCACTTTCACAGATAGCAGTATGACCATCAACAGTACCAGTACCATAAGCAGGTAAAAAGTACTTTTTGATTACCGCTGAAGTAGAACCTTTCATACGTCCATAATGGAACATAAATTTTTCTGGAACTCCTCTATCCTGAAGATTTTTTAATTTACCGGTTAACTCAGTCAAAGCTTCATCCCAACTGATTCTTTTCCATTTTCCCTCACCTCTTTTTCCTACACGTTTCATAGGGTAAAGAAGACGGTCAGGGTTATAAACCTGACCAACTCCACCCTGCCCTCGAGCGCAAAGCTTCCCGTTAGTACGAGGTAATTCAGGATTACCTTCAAGATGAGTAATTCTCCCATCCTCGACATACCCAACAATACCATCTCGTGCAACACATTGCCAACATGCTGAAGCAACTGCTTTACGCTCTTTGCCGGTTAATGGAGAAAAATCTCTACCCCCCTCTAATAATACTGTCCCATGTAAATCAGAACCAAATATTTTATCATTAGTTATCAAGCTTGCAGCCGATAAAGACGCTGTTGACAAGCTCAATGCTTTTAAAAAACTTCTTCTACCTTTATTCATCTCTCGTATCCCTTCCTTCTGTATAAGCTTTGGGATTTAAAGCAACATAACTACAATTAGGATTAGTTCCTTCTGCCAGTAATAAAACATCAATTTTCTTTCTTTTTAAAAGTTTTGATATTTTACTATCCGGATCATTTAAATCACCTATAACCCGTGCATTTCCCTGACAAGTATTAACACATGCAGGAACCATTCCGGCTGCTAACCGATGTTCACAAAGAGTACATTTATCCGCCGGATGATCATCAACAGCATCTTCAGAAACAGTTTTTATCGCCGGATTTAAAAAACGTACTTTATAAGGACAAAGTTCTACGCAAGCACCGCATCCGATACAACGGTCCTGATCAACTAACACTAAACCATCAGGTTTCTTATATGTAGCTCTCTTCATATATTTTGTAATAGTTTCATCCGCCCAAGTAAATGTAGCTTCCATCTCATCAACAGGACATTCAGAGATACAAATTGGATTTTCACAATGATTGCATAACCAAGGGACGAAAGACCTTTTTACTTTTGGAAAAGCTCCTTCATCAAGCTCTTTCACACTTGAACGAAAAACACCAAGTGGAACTTCATATTCTGTTTTACAAGCTATCGCACATGCTTTACAACCGATACAATTATCAAGGTCAATCAAAAATCCCCATTTTTGATGCTTCTTACTATTAAATGCATTACTATAATTTAAAGCACTTACCGGAGAACTTGCAACTAACAAAGAGACACCTGCTGCCATTCCACCGGTTTTTAAAATTTTCCTTCGAGAAAATTTTTTGTTCTTGTTTTTATCCATAACTTTTATCTCCAATATTCATTTTTTTTAATAATTAAAATTTATAAAACACAGAAACTCTTGGAATAATTTCATTGTCAGGTTTTTCTCCACCGAAAATATCATCACCATAAACTACAAATTCTAAATTTGGTTGAAAATGAACATTTTTAGTAGGTACAAACTCGACACCCAAAATAGCAAATAATAAATTTTCTGTTGAATTTACCATCGGAATATATGCAATTTTAGCAGCACTTGGATTTGGTTTTGTCAAATAGTCTATTCTAAAAACAGCATTAGAAGTCTTATTGAGTTTAGCTACTAAGAACCCCGATAAAATGTTTTGAGTTATATTTGTATCAGCACTTGTTTCTTTAGAATGGTAGGCAGCTTGAAAACCTACACGACCAAAATCACCTTTAAATCCGGCAAACCCCTGAAGTACGTAGTTAGATGAATTAGATTTATCACCTTCACTATCTTCAAAGTCAGCGTATATTTCAAATATAGATTTTTTTGACGGTTTAAAAAGTAATGAACCATAAACTTTTTTACCTTTGTCTGACTCACTGCTGTTACTTGCACCATGAGCGACCATAATATGATAATTAACTTTTTTATCTTTATCAAAAGAACCTTTTAATGCTAACCCGATATCTCTAGAACTGCCATATTTATGGAGATCAAGAGGAGTTTTTTCTAACCAACGATAACCCCAAAATTTTTCAACTGCCCCCCAAGTAGGAGTTCCTGAAAGTCCTATATAAAGAGTTTTATTATTAAATTTCCATTTTAAATAGGCATCTTTTGCTACCGGAGTCATTTTAGAAGCAGAATTAGAAAAATCTTTTTGACTTAATTCCATACGAAATCGTGCTGAAAAATTATCATCTATTTTATCATCAAATGTAAGATAAATACGACGAACGACAAATCCACTCTTACCGTCAAAATCAACATCATTACTTTTTGCTATATATGCATAGTCTCCGAACAAATACCCTGAAACCTTGCCAACGGCAGAAACTTGTCCTGCACTCAAAATCGTTAGTGCCAATAGCACTAAAATAATTACTCTTACTTTCATTTGTTAAAACCTTTCTTATAAAGATTAGATAAACATTTAACATTCTTTAATTGTAATAGCAACACGCATGCCAATCACATTATCCATTGTGTAGCAATGCGTTAGATTTTCAGCAAGGGTCTTGGTCGTTAAGATTTAACGGTATTCCGTTACATACTGGCGAGAATACGTTAGTAACGATTATTGAAGATTATGTTTTGAGAGCTTGTCTCTGAATGTTGATAATTTAATATTTAACAAATCAGCTGCTTTTGATTTGTTACCATTTGCTTTTTGAAGTGCATTGATTAATAGTTCTTTTTCAATATTACTCATAATCAAGTTATAATTCATATTTTCTTGCAGGTCAAAACATAATTTGCTATTTTCTGATAATAACTCACTTGGTATCATGTCCAATGTAATTCTTTGACATTGTCCTATCAGCACCAACCGTTTTACAATATGTTTTAACTCTCTAATATTACCCGGCCAACTATAATTAATGAATACATCCATCACATTTGGATCCAACTCTACAACATCACAAGTAGGGCAAGAATCAGATAGAAACTTATTTACCAATAAAGGAATATCTTCCTTCCGTTCACGTAGAGGAGGTAAAACAAAAGGAATTACGTTTAACCTATAATATAAGTCTTCTCGGAATAACTTTTCCTTTACCAAACCTAATAGATTTTTTTTCGTAGCAGCTACAATTCTCACATCAACTTTTATTGACGCTGAACCGCCAACTCTCTCAAACTCTTTTTCTTGAATAAATCGTAATATTTTTACTTGAAGGTCAAGAGGGATATCATCCACTTCATCTAAAAATAAAGTTCCACCGGCAGCAAGTTCAAATTTACCTTTTTTGCTTTTAGTGGCACCTGTAAATGATCCTTTTTCATGTCCAAAAAGCTCACTTTCTAATAATTGAGAAGATAAAGAAGCACAACTTATTTCAACAAAAGGTTTTCTATTTCTATTGGATATCTCATGTATCGTAGTAGCAAGTCGATTTTTTCCTGTACCGGTTTCACCGGTAATTAATATGATTTCATCGGATGGAGCTATTATGGCAATTTTTTTAGCTAATTCTTGCATCTGAGATGATTCACTAATAAGGTTTTTTATGCTGTATTGATTAGTTAATCTTTCCTTAAGTTGTATATTTTCTTTTTCTAATTGTCCAATTTTGACAACTCTCTTTAAAACCATAATCAGTTCATCCGGTTCAAATGGTTTTGTTAAATAATCATCTGCACCCTTTTTCATCGCATCAACAGCATTATTTACTGTACCAAATGCTGTCATCAATATAACTGCTATTGATTTATCATATTTTTTTATATAATCAAGTATTTCAATACCGTTCAATTTATCGTTCAATTGGTAATCTGTAACTACAGCATCAATATGTTTATTCTCAATAATCTTGAGTGCTTCTTCAGAATTATCTACAGAATACACTTTGAAACCAAAATCTTCTAATTCATCAGTTAGAGTAATCCGAAGGATATCTTCATCTTCAATTATTAATATAGTATTATTGTTTTTCATCGTTACACAATCTCTCAATTTAAAGCTATTGAAAAGGAAAAAGTTGTTCCATGATTAAGTATAGTTGAGCAAAAAACTTGTCCGCCATTTGCTTCCACTAAAGATTTTGTTACAGCTAATCCTAATCCGGTACCTTTTGTCGCTTCTTTTGAAGTATAAAACGGTTCCCAAATTTTATCAACTATTTCATCACTTATACCTTTTCCGGTATCACTTATATCAAACCATAAGTAATTAGATTCTGTTCGTACTCTTATTGATAAAATACCGCCATGGGGCATAGCTTCAATGGCATTAATCATTAAATTTATTAAAATTTGAGTAATATTTTGATGATTCCCATTTACAAAAATGTTTAATTCATCCGGTCTTTCTAAAATAATATTTTTTTCTATTATTCTGTGACTGATAATTGAAATAGCATCCTCAAAGGCATCATGTACATTCAATATTGATAATATACCTGTGTCTTTTTTAGCATATTGTAAAATTCCATTTAAAATAGTTTCTATATGATGTGACCCTTTTAACATTATAGGAATATATTTTTCTATTTGATCAACAGACTGC
The DNA here is from genome assembly GCA_937900185.1 of uncultured candidate division Zixibacteria bacterium. Classification (GTDB taxonomy): domain Bacteria; phylum Zixibacteria; class MSB-5A5; order GN15; family FEB-12; genus QQUK01. The sequence goes on from CALCCW010000092.1 coordinate 10,423, forward strand.
GGATTTTTTTCTATTCTTTTAAGACCATTTGTAATTCCCATAAGAGGATTCCGAATTTCATGGGCAATTCCAGAAGCCAAATACCCAATTGATGCTAACTTTTCATTTTCATAAACCTGCCTAATAGCTTCTGATAATTTTGTGTGATTTTCTTGTAGTCTTGCAATCATTGATTCATAAGTGAGAGCTAAAGTTTCTAATTCATCTCCGGTATGGATGTTTAACTTAACATTTTTTCCATTTAAATCTACTTCTTGAGATGCCTTCATAATTTTATAAATTGGGAGAGTGATCATTCTACTTAAATAATAAGCACTAATAACACCGATAAAAACAAAAACGGCAACCATAAAAAGTAAAATATTTAATATCCTGTTTATAGGAGAAAAAACAGATTCTTTATTCAAACCAAGCCTGAGAAAACCACCCGAACCATTCATTATCGGAACAGCAATATCATAATATTCTATATCTTTATTCTTAATAACCTTGACTTGATTAATTGCCCTATTTGGAAAATTAGCTTCTATTATTCCAACAGGGATTTTATTGTAAAAAGTCGTTACAATCGGAGTTCTATCTGGAGATAGAATCATAGCATAAGAATGTTCAGGGGATGTATCTACCCATTCTGAAATAGATTGCTGCATGGAAAACAAATTTTCATATAGAAGAGGTTCTTCAATTTCCTTCGCTAGATGATATCCAAGTCGAATTCCACGATTAATAAATCTTTCCTCCAACTTATCTTTAATTATAAGATCAAGTATTAATAAATGAGCAATACCAAATAAAAGAATAATGCTTATAGTAATAAATAAGAGCTTAGACTTAATGCTTGAGAAGTTGTATCCAAATATCTTCATATATTAAAAAGAGCCAATTGATTTTACAGATTTATACATCGAATCATTGCCAACCTTAAATCTATCAATTCCAAGATGTTTTAATATTTCAACACCAACTGAATCAGAATTCATATTTAATAATATTTCCTTTAAATCTTTTTTTAGTTGTTTGTTCAAATTAGAAGGAACGACTATTGGAGGTATTCCAAATTCTTGAGATTTTTCAATTACTTTTACTTTGGATACAGTATATGAGCCATGTTTTTTTAAGTACTCATAAATTAAACCATCTATACAGGCACCATCTGCAATCCCACTGGATACAGCTTGAATTGCCTTATCATGACTATTTGTATAAAATGTTTTTGAAAAAAATTCTTCAGTAGAATACCCTAAATTGTTAATTAACCACTTTGGATATAAATAACCGGTATTGGATAACGGATCAGTAAAAGCAAAAACTTTTCCTTTTAAATCAGAAATTTTTTTATAGGGTGAATTTTTTGATACAATGAGATAGCTCTGATACGTAACTTTGTCATTTATAACAGGAACAACCAATATCTCAGCAATATTATTTTCTTTTGCTTTGACATAACCTCCAGAACAAATAAAAGCAATATCAACTTTATTGTTTGCCAATAAATCATTTACCTCTTGATAGGTTTTCCTTTGAACAATCGTGACTTCTTTACCTAACAAGTTTTCAATATACTGATTTAGATCTTTATAATATTTGTATGTTTCTTCCGGACCTGTCATTGCAGCTATTGCTATTTTAAGAGAATTAGAACTTTCTTCCTTTAAACCAATAGAGTCATCAATAACTGAAAAGTCTAAATTCACTTTTTCAAGATTATCTTGACAGCTTATAAATAACACAAAAATCAGAACTAATCGGATAAAGTAAATCTTTTTATTCAACATTTTATTTTGTCTCCGTGCCTTAATAATAAGCACATAAAGTACTGATTTGCAAACCTTTCTTAAAAAAATTAGTCGCTAACTTAACTTCAATATTTTTAAGTACCAATTAAGCTATTTTTTTATTTGTTCCAACACTTTTCAAAACACGCTTTCCATTAACTCTATAATCAATGAAATAATTAATAACTTACCTATGCATAATTTTTTTTATTACGTTCCGAATAATTTAGGCACACTTTGGTTCACTATAGTATATACTCATTAAGTATATTGCTGTTGGAGTATGAGTTACATTGATTATTTTTATATCTGCCGAAGGGGGGATTCGAACCCCCACTCCCTTGCGAGAACTGCACCCTGAATGCAGCGCGTCTACCAATTTCACCACTTCGGCTTGATGCTGTAACAGCAGTCTTGAATATAAATTTTCTTATCAAAAAAGCAATTGAATTCTCTAATTACTTGTTCAGTAAAATCACTTGCAAGCAATCCATCTATCATGTATGTTCTTCGTATTGTTTATGGTAAACTTGGAGATATAAACTGAAAACTCTGTGCATTTTACCGGCTTTTAACGAAGAAGGTAAAATTGGAAAAGTAATTGAAAAAGTAAAAGCTGTCGGCGTTATTGATGAAATTGTCGTTGCTGATGACTGCTCTACCGACAATACAAAATCTGAGGCGGAAGTTTGTGGGGCTACAGTCATCAGACATGATATAAATATGGGTGTCGGGGCAGGTATCAGAAGCGGTATCAAATATGGTATCAAAAATAAATTTGATGTCGCCATTATTCTTTCTGGAGATGACCAGCATGAGCCAAAAGAACTTCCAACGGTACTTGAAAAATTAAAAGAAAATAAGAATAACTTTATACAAGGTTCCAGACGGCTCAAAGGCGGCGATGCGGTCAATCCACCACTTTTTAGGGAGATTACCACCCGCCTGTTTTCAATAGTAATGACTATATTTACAGGACAGAGAATTACTGACGGTACCAACGGATTTCGTGCTTTCTATCTTTCAATTTTTGAGGACAGCTCTATCAATTTAGACCAAAATTGGCTGAACACGTATGAACTGGAACCCTATTTACTTTACAAATCAATTATTTCAAAAAATATTACTGTAATCGAAGTTCCTATAACTGTATATTATCGGGGAGAAAAAAAATCATATTCAAAAATGAAACCGTTTCGAGATTGGTGGCATTTGTCTCGTCCTCTTTTCTTTTTACGGTTTGGAATTAAGAGATAACATAATGACAGATTTAGATTTTCAAGGAAAAAAAATTCTCATTACAGGCGGTGCAGGATTTGTCGGCTCCAATGTTACCGAACGAGTCGCAAAATGTAACGGCAAAGCAATTGTCTTAGACGATCTTTTTACGGGTACTTTGGACAACATTACGAAAGGAACGGAGTTTGAATTTGTGGAAGGTTCCGTTACTGACAATAACCTTGTAAAGAAACTCGCTAAAGAAGTAGACTTAATAGCTCACATGGCTGCACGAAATATTATCATTTCAACCAAGAACCCTCGTAACGATTATGAAGTGAACATCGGTGGAACACTGAATATTCTTCTTGCCGCAAAAGAACATAATATTGAACGAGTTGTGTATACTTCATCGGCATCTGTCTACGGCAACCCCCGTATATTACCTATTACTGAAGATGAACGTACTATTACATTTTCTCCTTACTCGGTTTCTAAACTTGCCGGTGAAAATTATTGTCGTGCATTTTATGAAACATACGGCACTCCGGTTACAGCAGTACGCTATTCTAATATTTACGGACCAAAACAAGACCCTAAAAACCCATACTGCGGTGTAGTATCAAAATTTATGGAGATGCTTGATAATGATGAAAGACCACATCTTCACGGTGATGGTCAGCAGACCCGTGACTTTACCTATGTAGAGGATGCTGTCGATGGCACATTGTTAGCTCTGATATCCCCAAAAGCTGAGGGACAGGTTTTTAATATCGGAACCGGGGTTGAAACAAAAATTGTTGAACTATATCAGATGATTGCTGAATTAATGGGAAAAAATGCTAAACCAAAGTATATTGATAGACGTGATATTGATAATATCAGACGACGTGCGGTTAGTATAGAACTTATCCGTACCTGTTTACGATGGCTGCCGCAGATTAGTATTCAACAAGGTCTCAAGCGAACCCTTGAATGGTATCAAAATAAATAGATAGAACATCTCAAAATGATATTAGGGGGTAAGGTTATTACTTTAAAAAAAATAATTCAAAACACAAATTTGGTTCCATATTTTCTCTTTACTTTATTTGTTTTTACCTACAATTATTTTTACCTTAAGTATGGATATGCCGCCCATATGGATGAAGGCTATCTGCTGTCCTTAGGGAAAAGAATCACCGAAGGACAAATTCCATACATTGATTTTTATTATTTAAGAACCCCCTTATCAATATATATACAGGCGTTTTTTTTATCTTTACTCGGTAATCTCCACTCTATTTATATCGCCTGTATTTTATATGTCGCTCAATTATCGTTACTGATTGTTCTTCTCTCCGACATTTATCGCACGCTGGTAAATAAAATTGAACTGACTTTTCTCTTACTTCTAAGTTATACGATTTCTACATTACTTCTTCAATTTCAATGGTACAGCTATGATGGTCTGTTTTTTGCCGGACTCTCTCTTTTTCTTCTCAATCGAAAAAAATACTACCTGACCGGTGCAGCAATCTTTTTAGCAGGAATGTCAAAACAAAATTATTTATTGCTTTTACCGGCATTCTTGTTCGTTACGGCTTTTTTCAATTCAACAGTTCCACTTAAAATCAAAGAGAAAATTATCATTCCAAAAAAAATACTTATTGGTTTTATTGTACCATCTATTATTGTCGGATTGTATTTTTTATACGTAGGAAATTTATATCGCTTTATAAATCAGTCTTTTTTCCTTCCAAAATCAATTAGCGGTATAAGCACATTGTTTGCTTTAATTCAAAATAATCCTGATGCTTTTATGCAATCTATTGCAAGCATCATCGCTTTAATAGGCATTTATATTTTTCAAAAAAAACAATTTTTATCTATGCTTGTTTCAGGATTGTTGATACTTATAATCGCATCACAATTATATATTGATTTAAATCATTATATCTTTAATTTGGTTTTCATAAACTACACAATTGTCTTATTATTTGCATTTAATTATAAGTTGTACGCTGAAAACACCCGCCAATTTCTCATGAAATTTGCTTTACTGGCAGTCTTTATTCAATATCTCTCAGGATTTAATTACAGCGGATTAATTTTTGCTTATATGGGTGCCGGAACAGCAATTCCATTTACATATATAATATTTAAAAAGAACAAACAAATTTGTTATATAACAATTATTCTATTTTTATGTATTGGAACTTTTGGTTATATATATAAGAATAATTATACCTACAAAGAACTGCCTCGCAAACAACTGACTTCAACTTTTTCATCTGCTAAATTACAGCATATACTGTCAAGCAGGCAACAAACAGATAAAGTTGATAAAATGATACAAACAATTGAAACATACAGCAATCAAGGAGATTATATCTTTTTGTTCCCTGATTATTCTTCAATGTACTACATAACCGATAGACGTAACCCTACAAAAGTCGAATGGTATTATAAATTAGAGTATAATCATGAAATGCTTCTTGAAGCGGTTAAGGATTTGAGCCAAAATAAACCTAAAATTATTTTTCTCAATTTAGATTACACCCCAAATATACTAACAAAATTTGTAAGGAACAATTATATATTTATAGATTCGATTGATGATATAAATTTTTATATCCCGATAAAACACAGTTTATAACGTCATATTAAATTTATACGGTTTTCCTAAACGACCGTTATCATTAAAAAATCCAACAATACAATTATACTCGCTTGATTCTAAACCAATTTCTCTTCGTAAGACTATAACCTCATTCAGATTCCAATTATACACTCTTGGATTAGGAACAAAATCAAGGTTTATCATTTTTACTTTTCCCTTTTGAAGTATGTGAAAATATATCCGATAATCTTCTGACAAACTATCAAGAGCAACAAAACTAAACAAAATAGCCTGAGGCTTATTATCAATCATTTCGTATTTGATATTTACAATTTTTATTTTATCATCAAACAATTTGTTCTTGGAAATTGTTGTAATTGAGTATGGGGTATTTATTATTTCATACAGTCCATTCATAGCAAAAAACAATATTGATAAAGCAGATATCACAATAATCATGTAACCCAATTTTTTTAGCGTTGTTCTAAAGCTCAATCGTCCCCAGTTATAAAGAATCTTGAGAATACGTATTAGATATAAATATAATATAAAAAGTATGACACCAAAATGAATACCGGTTAATAAAAACTTAATATCAGAACCTGCCCAAAAATCACATTGTATATCAAGATACTTTACATAACTGATTCCACTATAGATTAAAAAGCCCAAGAGTATGGCAGAGAGAATATATTTTAAGCAATTCCAATTACTTTTATATTTAAAAGTTGTGATACTTTTCAAAGCGATCAATGCGATAGGTATAACAAATACAAATGGCGGAAACAAAATCCTGGTCTCTCTTGTAAATGCAAAAAACAAAGCAATTATTATGGTGAGAATTAGAGTACTAATACTACCGACAAGCAAGAGCCGATATTCTTTCAGCACTTTCTTATAAAAAAGTCTGATAAACCCAGCAAAATAGAGCAACCATATAAAACCAAATGAAAGAAACAATGAAATTAAAGTATCATTGGAACGATTTTGGGTTGCAAAATTAAAATAAATTAGTTCCCATCTTTTCGGATTTATATCTTCCCAAAGAAATAAACGATACAGAAAATAAATAATAATTGGTAACACTATTAACACAATTTTATTCAAACTTCTATTATCTTTTCGTTGATCATAAATCATAACTAATAAAACAGGTAAAAATATAATTATTTGCTCTCGTGCAAATAGTCCAAGCAAGAAATTGAGTCCGACATACTTCCAATTATTTTTTAACAAATAAATTATCATTAACAGGACAAATAGATACCCCCAAAGATCATCCCACGTATAGACAGGAGAGAAATGAGCTCCTAAAATAGGATAGGCACTTAACAATAAGACTAAACCAAAAGATGACCATAGCTTGTCAAATGATAGCAATCGAAGGTACCTATAAAAAATCAAACCAATAAAGAAGAACAGGCTGTATTGAACAATAAAAAATGATTCCCTTATTGGAACGTCAAAGAGATGATGAAAAAAGAGGGTCGCATAGCTTTGAATTAATCGATGAGAAAAGGGACCCCATTCAAGATGCAACTTAATTCTTTTCATCCATATTTCTTCACTTTGTCCCATTGGAGAACCAAATGGATAGAGATGAATGTATATAGACAACAAGGCTAGAAGAGTTATAATAATAAGCGGATATTTAAACTCTGAAAAGAATGACTGTAGTTTTTTTTTGTATGTAATTTCTCCCATAGAAACAGAATTTATAAAATTATCTCTGATTTGTAAAGTTTAGATATAATTTTATCTCAAGTTTTTCATCGGCTCAAGATGCCAATATATATCAGGATATTTTGATTTAACCAAATCATCAAATTCTTTGCTTCGATTAGGGGCGTTCACCTGAAACATCAAATTATTATCATGCTTCTTGATAAAAAAGTCAGGGGCTGTATTAAAATCTAATGCAAAAACTTTCTTTTTGGGAGTCGCCTTTTTATTGAATTTTACTTCGTACAAAGTGAGAACAAATTTATTTGTTTCTTTTTCACGCGGTAAATAAATATAATCAATTGGACTGTA
>CALCCW010000093.1:0-9077 GCA_937900185.1 uncultured candidate division Zixibacteria bacterium
GTTTGAGTACTCGAAACGCCTCGGCAAATACCTGTTCTTTTTCAGGGGAGAGGTTTATGACACAGTTTGAAATTATCCAGTCGACTTCGGAATCAACCACCGGCATTTTTTCCATTTCACCTTTGCGGACTTCGGCGTTTTTTATTCCTGCTGTTACTAAATTCTTACGACAGACATCTATCATAGCATCGGTCATGTCGAGACCGATAGCTTTACCAGTATCGCCTACTTTTTTAGCGGCTAAAATTAAATCAAGCCCTGAACCGGAACCGAGGTCTAAGACAACTTCGCCCGGTTTTACTTTCATAAAGGCAACCGGATTACCGCACCCGAATGAAGAAACCGTCCCCGGCATATCGGCAAGTTGTTCATCGGTGTATCCTGCCATTTTCGCAAACCGTTCGGCAGCCTCTTTGTCAAACTCAACCGGTTGAGGTGAACAGCAAGAGGACTCTGTAGATTCTTTTTTGCCGTCTGTCGAAGAACAACATGAATCTGTCGATGCCATCGGAAGAGAATCTGTTACATTTTGAACTTTTAAGTTTATTGCTTTGGCGTAATGGTCTTTGATTTTTTCTTTGATATCTTTTGGTGCTTTGTGTTCGGACATTTTGAAACCTTTATTATCGATTGTTATTTTCTGTTAGCATCTAATGTACAATAAATTATAACATTGGAAAGAGGAAAATGTTCACAGCCTGCAGGCTGTTTCTGGCTGAAGGCAGTTTTATTAATTCTGTCATTGCGAACGACCGAAGGAAGTGTGGTAATCTCATGTTTTTGTTAAGCACTAAGTTAGAGATTGCCACGTCTCGTTCGTTATCACTCACTCGACTCGCAAAGACTGGATGGAGGGTTTTTCAACAAGCCCCAAAGGGTGCCACCCGATCAAAAGATATGTCCCTTGACTTGATAGCAAGACCGCATCTACTTAGCCGGATTTGCAAGCAACTGTTTCCGTTTATCTTTTGCTTTACGTGCCTCAAGAAGTTCCTCACGTTCTTTGAGTTGATAAAACAAACGGTAACAGCGGGTCAATTGCCTTTCCAATCGAAGTTCATAACGGAGTATCAGTTTTGCAAATTCATCATTGGCAATAGAATTCATTCCGATACGATTTGCTATATAGTCATCTTTTTTAATTTCAGTGATATTATCGTCACCGATAGTGTTGCCTACAACCTCTCTTAAGAGCTGTTTGTAACGCCAATTATCTGTTATTGTGTTTAACTGATTGTTGATATGTGCTGTCTCGGCAGCAATCACCCGTTTGCTTCGCCAGTAACAGACTGCTATTTTTTGTACCATATAATCCTGCGAAAGGGTATGCGGGTCAAGTTCGTAACGGAGCGACTCCAGAAGCAGTTCAAACTCGACTTTGTCTTCTTTGAGATGTGCCGAATCAAGTATCAACTTGTCAGTATACAACCCATGAACACGACTGTTTCCTGATGATGCGATTTTCCCTTGCGATGATTTTGGTCCGGTGGATTTTTTTGCATTTTCACGGTTTGCTTTTAATTGTTTTTCCGATATGGTCATGTATTGTTCTCCTTTTAATTGAGGCGGAAAGGGTCAGTTTGAATTTCTCTTTGTTTTATTAAATGAGCATACTTCGACAAGCTCAGCATGACTTACTATAAAAAAACTACCATTTTATTACCGAGTCACCCTGAGCTTGTCGAAGGGTCAGTTTCAAATGGGTTCAGTTGCATATAAAACATCTTTTTTCGCCGTAAGTAAAACTGTTGTATGCGATTACAACGAAATGGCTTTGCTCTAAAAAATGGCTTAAAGCCATTTTTGATAATATTTATTGTAGTGTTTTTGTGCATGCAAAAATCCTATTGTTACATGGTTCTTTCATGCAATAGCGTGTGATGAGAAAGTAGTGTGAATGTGTAGATGATTTGTGACAATAGGCAGGGCAGACTAGGGCTGTTTGCCATTCACAAATGCTGAGTTTGTCGAAGCAATATTTTTTTACACTATAGACTTCAGATCTCTCTTTTTAGAGGGTCAATTAAAAAATAATTTGAAGTAGTTTTTATTTCTCTTTAAGTATCCCTCGCCAAATTGCTTCGCAAATAACTTTCTCTGTTTTAGTTTTGTTGTAATCATAGCTTAAAGCTATTGCTAATAAATTTCCTTTACCTAGTTCAAGGTTTGAAGGAACCAAAAATTTTATTATAGTAAAATAATTTGGGCTTGTTCTGACAGATATAATATTTGCTATTTCTCCTTCTCCTCTCATGTATTTATGTTTGTCGTTAAGAGTTGATGAAGCTAAAGTATCTTGTGTAACCCAATTCAATAATTGTATTTTTCCAATTATAACTGAGTCTTTCCCGTTTTTGTTCTTTTTAATATCCGGCTCCCAATAGATATGCAATGCACTTGAAAATAAAGTATTTCCTGCTTTATTTACAAAAGGATATGCACCGGTTATTGGTACTTCAAAGATAAGTGAATCTCCTTGTTTAATAATTTTTTCTAAAGAATAAAAAGATTCTTTTTCATTTTCTTGTTTTTGTATTAATCTCTGCATATCCCATATTGGCGGATTAAAATTATCATTAGGTAATTCAAAAAAAGAATTCTCAACATGTTTTCCAACTTGTGTTGTTATGCGTGATGAAATTTTATATTGAGATTTTAAACCTTTTTTCTTAAGGGTATCAATTGTGTGAATCTCTGGAATAAAAAGTTTCATATTATATACTCCTTCCACTGGAAGTCCTTTTACACTTTTATTAAATTTTTTCATACCATAGATAACTTCCTCAGAGGTTTTCATGTTTGTAACCACACACTCAAGTTTACCTGATAAAGAATCATTTTTTACTCCAACTTTATTTAGCGGAAAATAATAATTCACTTCAACTCCTACTTTATTTACTGTAAGCTGGCTGCCCGAATCGACCATTGGAACCATAACATTGAGAATTTGGGCTTGAAGGGAATCTTCTCTCCGTATATCCACAGTTTTATTCCAATTAAAATACTGTCTAAATACTTCACCTGAATATATTGAAACATTATATGTTGCAAGCCTTTCTCCAAATGCTTTTTCATCCTCGTATTTAGAATTTAAATAACAATTTTTTCTATTATTAATATTTTTAGAGCTGCGAGTTGTACTATTTACTTCCATCAAGTATTCTCCAAATCTTCCCGGAAATTCTACATAAATCTGACCATGTCCCAGCTCTTTAATTTCCGGACACTCAAGATGTGCAAGAGTTAAATTCAACAGGTCATTGTATCGAAGCATATTAGTAACATAAGGATTTGGATATATCCACCGATTGTTTTTTATCCTTTCTGCTAGAGAATATAGTGCTTGATCAACAAGATTTATTTCATCAAAAGCAGGAGCATATGAACCAAAAGTTTTTTCATAAATGATCTCTATTTTGGAAGAGTCTTTTACAATATCAGACATCATTAAATTATTATATCTTTTCCAAGCATCGGAATTTTCTCCCGCTAAATTTGCAAACTTTCTTGCCATCTCGTAGCGAAGACGATCATAGGTTCCTTGAATACTTCTTACTCCTCCTAAGGTGTCATAAGGAAAGCTAGTGTATTTTTTCTCCCAACTTACTAAATAAGGAATATTATCAAAAGCAACAGTTGCCTCATTCTTTAATTGGCTTTTTTGTTCTTTCTCTCTCATGCCCCACCGTTTTCTTGCTTGATTAGGAATATACCCAACACAACTCAGAATAAAGTTAAGTAAAATCAAGCCAGAAATTGTAAGGACAAGTTTCCCCATAATGGTTCTATACATCAGATATCCTTTTGTTTTTATTAAGAAATACCTTCTTTGCATATATTATAGCTGTCAAAATTAGTAGAGAATAATCACTGTCTTATTATATGAACGAATTTTAGGGTTAAATTGTAAAATTTTATTTTCGTGGCTGGCTCGCCTAGGCGAACCCTCGTCTGACCATTTCTTCGCTACACAAAAACCCTATACATTCACATCAAATTAATATTTCAAGTTATTACATGAGACAATAATTTTATAAGAGGGTTCTATGTATGGACAAAATCACTACAATAAATATGTATCGAAAATGGGTTAAGCCATTTATTTTCGCAAAGCCATTTTGTTGTAACTCTTTGTAGTGGAGTTGGTTATCTTGAAAATAATAAGAAAAAACGGAAAAGTAGGTTCCCTATATATGCGAAACGAACCCATTTTATAGTAGGGCTACGCCACCCGACCTGCCCTACTTTGAAGTCATTTTAAATGTGGCGGAAGGGCTGGACTCCGTGGCAAGCACGGAGAGGGGTTCGGTAGCAAGGGAAGATTGCGAGAAAAATTGAGGTGCAAATAAAAAGACAGGTTTAGGCAAAGGTGAAAATAAAAAGACAGGTTCTGGGAAGAGGTGCAAATAAAAAAGTCGGAACCACAGAGGTTCCGACAAATATATTTTGTTAAAATAAATGTCTACTTTGTTTCGATCATCTCGACGTTGGCACGAGGGACAATCGCTTTCTCGCCATCTTCAAACTCAACTTCCAAAATACGAGCCTTAGATTCTGACTCCAACACATGCAGCGGAGATGGGAGACCGGTTACATTACCGAGTCTACCAAAATATGGATGACGGATAACCCGAATAGGAGAACCAATAGCGATTCCGGTGATTTCAGCGGTACCGTCGTCACCATCGCCAAGTTCGATATCTTCATTTGGAATAACAACTTCAGGACGAATAACACCGGCACGAATTTGTGTGGCACCATTCATACAGGCTTTTTTCCCGGCATGCGCTTTGAGTAAATCAAAAGTATTATGAGCCATGCTGATTTCGCCAAATCCTTCGGTGACAACTAATGTTGTAACGATATCTTCGTTGCCGGTAATAGCAACACCAATATCATAGCCTAAGATGTCGCGTAAATCTTTATCATCAAATCCGCCGACAACTATTCCGCTTACACCAATTTTACACGCTTTGTCCATTGCTTTGGCAGTGACAATAGAACCGCCGACAACAACTTTGCCTTTCATGTCATCGGTGATGAGGTCATCGGATAAAATTGTTTTGTTATCAGGAGTTGCTATAACTAATTCACCGGAAGTTTCCCCGCCAATACCAAAAATACCCTGCACAAATGCTGCATAGGTATCAATCACAACACCTTCGTTTTCTATAACTTCAGTGACAACACCGGTAATGTATGCTTTTACTTCAACAGGCATTGGTTCCCCGCGCTGCAAAACCTGACCTGTTATGGTAGAGATTGATTCAAGGGTTCCGTCAATTGTTGCATTACACTCTGATGAAAACATCTTGATAAACCCTTTTTTGAAAGCGATAGGTTCGCCTGCTTTAATTTCGTCACCTTCTTTTTTTATCATTACCTCTTTTAAATCTTCAGGAGGTAATGAAAGTTTGTTGGCAACATTTAAAGGGACAACATTACCGGGGAGATGTGTACGGGCGACGACATCATCAGGGGTAACTTTATCGCCTATTTTGACCAAGACATCACCTTTTAAAGGAAGGATTCTGTCCTTTTTAACTAAAATCTTTTCGGTCACTTTCAGACCCGGGGTATATGCATGAGCCATGTGTAAACCTTTCTATATCTAACTATTCTTTTTTCTTTTTTTTCTCATTAAGATAATTAAAAGCACAACACCCAATGAGATATAAATTGCGGTATTTGAACTGTCATCATCGCTATTACCAAAACTTTTTTTAGTTGTATCGATGTCGGCAACTTTGACTTGTTCTTTGGGAAGTCTTGATTTGATATCTTCGGTGCTTAAAGATGCTGCTATTTGGCTGAATATTTCTTTGTCGGTTTCAAAAGCATCACCTAAAGCGTAACAGTAAAAAGTAGCGATACCAAAATCGTAAAACTTCATTATAATAAGTGAATTCTTAATAGATGTTTCGTTTTGTACAATTTTATTATAAATCGTAACTGTTTTGCTGTCCTTGTCATAGTTTGGTGAATTGGTTTTAATGTCTGCTAAGAAATTTGCGACAGGAAAATATTTAATGCCTTTTCCAAAATTCTGAGATAATACATGCAGCACAGAGTCAATCTGTTTGTTCGAAAGATTACCTACTTTCTCGACAGACATGATAAAATATGAGCCGGTATAAAACGGATTAGATTCATTTGAAGCAAATACCGCATCGTAATCATATAAAGGACGACCTGCTTTTTTTGATGAGAGATATGCATCAACCTCAGTATACGGAATTTGTTTCCAGTCAGATGGGTATTCAATATAGAATTTCCCATTTAAACTGACATAGCTGTTAGTTTGATTTGAATCAGTTTGAGCGGTAACAATACTGCCGCCTAATAACAGCAGAACAAAAACAATTAAGAGTAACTTTTTCATTTTTATAATTTATCCGTTGGGTATATGTCAAGTTCAGTCATCCATGCTTTGAGATATTTTACTCTGTCGTCTTCTGAAAGAGTTGATAAATCAAATGGGCGACCGCGACCGTCTAAGATTATGCCCACAACACCGCCATGAATTTCTTTAGTAACCGGAGTACCTTTACCTGCACCGATATCAAAATGCTTATCAGGTTCAAATGTTGCTTTTGCAGTTTCAGGAAGACCGTTTTCTTGAACGCCTAATTCAAATTTTTTCATTTCAAGGTAGTTCAATGTGCCACTGACAGTTCCTGATGGAAGTTCAATAGTATATTTCATAACAGCACCACCTTTTTTAGGTACACCGACAGGAGCAATGCATGTACCAAGATGAATGAGGCAGTCTTTTTCAAATACTTCTGTTGCTGCTTTTGGCTGTACTTCTGTTAAAACACCAAGCTGCGGCATCATGAAGATAGAATCAACCGCTAAGCGAGTGATACCTTCGGGGCCAAATGCATCAATCATCATAAGAGCAGATTGTTGACGGCGTGGGGCATGAGACAGTACACCTCCGGAGCCAATAAGCATATCAAGTGTCATCATATTTACAATAGTGTTACCCGATGATGATTGTTCAAATGCATCAGCAATAGTACGCTGTTGTTGAACACCTTTTAATACTGTAGCAAAACTTTTGTGCTGTATCTGTGCCAAACGAAGAGCTTCTTTGGCAATCGCCTGTTCAAAAATAAGTTCTTCCATTGACTGAGGAATCGTAGTTGGGCGAATCATTTTGTTTTTTACACGGTTGCGAAGGTCACGTTCATCCATTTTGAACGGCACCCACCGCATAACTTTCGGAAGGGTTGCCTCGGCGAATACATTTGAAATAGAATAAGACATTCCTAAGTTAGCAGAAACGGTTCTGTTAAAAACAGCTTCTTTACCATCCGGTCTGAAGACTGAGAATACATCGGTAGTGGCACCGCCTATATCAACACCTAATGCTTCAATTCCGTATTGTTCAGCTATAGTTTGAATAATGAGTCCAACAGCACCCGGTGTCGGCATAATTGGAGCGTCTGCCCAATCCATAAGTTTTTTATACCCCGGAGCCTGTGCCATTACATGTTCCATAAACAGTTCATGGATTTCTTCACGGGCAGGAAGTAAATTTTCACGTTCTAAGACAGGGCGAAGATTATCAACAATTTTTAAATCTACTTTGCTGCCTAAAGTTTCCTCTACGCTTGTGGCAGCATCTTTGTTGCCGGCATAAATAACGGGAAGTTTGTAACTGGAACCTAAACGAGGGCGAGGGTCAGCAGCAGAAATAAGTTCGGCAATCTCTACAACATGAGTTGTTGTACCGCCGTCAATACCGCCGGAAAGAAGAATCATGTCAGGTCTTAAATGACGGATACGTTCAATCTGCTGATGAGGGAGACGCTTGTCATTTGATGCGATTACATCCATCACGATGGCTCCGGCACCTAACGCAGCACGTTCGGCAGACTCGGCAGTCATAGAGCGAACAACACCTGCGACCATCATTTGTAAACCGCCGCCTGCTGAAGAGGTCGAGATAAATACATCGGTACCATCTTTGCCGTTTGCAGGAGAAATAAATTTTCCGTTTTCGTCAAGCAGTTTTCGTCCGGAAAGTTCTTCAAGCTCAGCAACAGCATTGAGAACCCCCATAGTAACATCTTCAAATGGAGCTTCAACTGTTGTGGGAGCTTCTCCACGAGTTGTCAGACGATACTCACCATTGGTGTATTCAATCAGAATTGCTTTGGTGGTTGTCGAACCGCAGTCGGTTGCAACAATGATTTTAATGTCGTCCGAATTTTCAAATTTAGCCATGTAAGAACACCTATATACGTTAAAAATTCTTTTTTTATATCTTACGTTATCTCACCATGAGATAAACTTTTATGCGGATTCACCGCAAGAATGCCAGTATACTATAAAGATTAAACATTGTAAAGCCGATTTTCTCAAGCTTTTTAAACCGACGAAACGACTTTTGAAATGTTCAGCGGTTATTGTGGATTCTTTTGATTCTTTTCTCTTGAGATTGATACAAAAGGTGGTGTTGAATTCTTCTAAGCCGTTGAAGATAAAGAGAATAAAAATATAAATAACATTTTTTGCTTGACTTCACTACCCCTCGCATATAGATTGCCAACTAATTATTTGAAAATAAATAAATAATAGAATTATTTTTTAGATATTTTGGTCGTTCATTCGTTTTATAATAGTACGATTTATTACCAAATTAAAGAAGGAAAGTTCAGTTTGATTCAGAAAAACAGCCGAAGTGTTTCTCATCTGTCGATTTTGCTATTATTCTCTTTCTTTATTATACTTATAATGTCTCATGCAATTCAAGCACAACCTGAAAATCAGCTTATAGACTCAGTGCAAAATATTGCGGCTCAAGCTATTGTTGCTCCCGAACTTCCGGCTCCGATTTCCCTCTTAAAAGTGGTTGATAATCCAAATGATAAGGGCGGGGCAGTTAAAATTAGTTAGATCGGAAGAGCACACGTCTGAACTCCAGTCACACTGATATATCTCG
Source organism: uncultured candidate division Zixibacteria bacterium (assembly GCA_937900185.1). Taxonomy (GTDB): domain Bacteria; phylum Zixibacteria; class MSB-5A5; order GN15; family FEB-12; genus QQUK01. The sequence continues at coordinate 8,954 of CALCCW010000093.1, forward strand.
TATGCCGTCTTCTGCTTGAAAAAAAAAAAAAACAACAATAAAATAAAAAAAAAAGAATAAAAAATAAAATAATTATATGTTTTTTAATCACAATCGCCCGTGCATGCGCCGATCACCATAACTC
>CALCCW010000094.1:0-5553 GCA_937900185.1 uncultured candidate division Zixibacteria bacterium
AATGATTGCGGAACATGCTGGGTACAATTTATATGAAAAGGTATTTATTAATGATTTTATTCGCATCAATTTCTTGAGTAATTTTTTTATCTTTTTTTTTTTTTCAAGCAGAAGACGGCATACGAGATATATCAGTGTGACTGGAGTTCAGACGTGTGCTCTTCCGATCTAAAATACTCGGGTAGGACAGAGAACTGATTTTGACTTATTAGTTTTTGAAATTACAACCGATGGTTCTTTAACTCCTGAAGATGCTTTAAGTTTTGGAGCTAAACTATTAAAAGATCATCTCCAAATCTTTATTAATCTTGATGAAGAAATCCTCGTTGAAGAAGAACCGGAAGAAGATGAATCTATTGTTCGTGTCCGTAATATGTTGAAAATGCGTGTTGATGAGTTAGAACTTTCTGTTCGTTCATCAAACTGTCTGAGAGCTGCCAATATTCAAACTATTGAAGAAATGGTAACGAAAACAGAGAGCGAAATGCTGAAATATAGAAACTTTGGACGTAAATCTTTAAATGAAATCGGTGCTATATTAGAAGAGATGGACCTTTCCTGGGGAATGGATATCTCTAAATATTTAGAACCGCAAAATAAATAAAACGAGAAGAACATGGGACATCGAGATAAAGTAAAGAAATTAGGACGTACCAAACCACACCGTGAAGCGATGCTTGCCAACATGGCTATGTCTCTGTTTACGCACCGGGTTATTAAAACTACTGATGCAAAAGCAAAGGCTCTGAAACCGCTGGTTGACCGGTTAATTTCTACCGGTAAAGAAGATACGCTGCACGCAAAAAGAATGGTCGCCCGTACGATCAATAACAAAGAAGTATTTAAAAAACTGTTTACAGAAATCATTCCACAGTTTTCTGACCGTACCTCCGGATTTACTCGTGTTGTAAAACTCGGTGTCAGACGTGGTGATGGAGCTCCTATTTCAGTTGTTGAATTACTGACTGAAAAAGTTGTTGTTGAAACTGATGATAAAGGCAAAAAAAGTAAAAAAGCCAAATCAAAAGACTCTGCTACAAAGAAAACAGCAGCAAAGCCGAAGACTTCTAAAAAAGATACAGCTAAAACAGCTGTGAAATCCAAAGCCGCCGGCAAAGGCAGCTCTGCTCCTTCGACTAAAAACAAATAGTCTTTGTAATTGTAGGTCGAAACCCCTGCGGTTCCGACAGATTGTAGGTCGAAACCCCTGCGGTTCCGACATTGTAAATATATGTAGGTCAGGTCTTTCCAAGACCTGACTTTTCTATTGCAGTTATGCCTTGTCAGGAACCCTGCTATGTCAACACATGTTGTAATTTGACTTTCGGTAGGTTGGACATTCCTGTCCGAAAATGAAATTTGTACTGATAGGGCATTGCCCTGTCTAAGTGCGGTAATCTATTTTTAAATTGACAATAATGGCGTTTTTTGAGATATATAAATCATATGACAAATATTAACGAACTGTTAGCTTTATTCATCGAATATAAAACAGAATATACATCAATTGATAGTTGTATCAAGTGGGCTGAAAATCAGCTGGAAGCCGATGAAAATATTGATGACCCCGATATTATATTGTTAGCTGGTGCCAAAACATCAATGGAAGCAAATGATTTTATTAAGAAAATATTAGAACATTATATGGGTAATTATGTAACTAAAGATAGATTCTGTTTTGGTAAATATCTTGTTAGAATTTATGATAGATATAAAAATGATGAATATACACCTGAGCGAATAGAAGAAATTTTACGAAATATTGAAATTAAATTTGATTATTCTTTTGAAATGGGTTATCTGTATAATTTTAGTGACCTTATTTGGATGAATGGGAAAGAACCTTTTGAAAAAGAATTTGAATATATTGCTGAGTTATGGCGTTCTGTAAATTCCTTAGATGAATTTAATCAAAAATATGATGAGAAAATATCAAAGTCTCATGTTGTAAGGTAGAAAACTGTATGGTTAACTGGTCTAAAGCGTAAAGAAATAATTATTTTAATCACGTCAACATTTTTTTTTATTCTATATAAAATATTAGTAAGTCTGTTTTAATTTAGGTTACACTACTGGGTAAATATATAAAAAGGCAGAACCGCTATAAAGGGTTCTGCCTTTGTACAAGGTATTTTATTGATTTATATACGCTTGTATTATTTTGTGCAGTTTTTCTTCATTTGAGAACAATTATTTGAAGTTCTACCGCATTCTTTATTCTTGCCGTCAACAGTACAATTTTTCATTCCTTTCTGACACTGTTTTTGGCACTTATTTTTGCACTCTTTCATCATTTCGGGAGTGCATTTAGATTGGTTACAAGATTTTTCACATTTTTGCAAACAATCTTGAGTAGATGTTTTCATACATACTTGTTTACAGTCTTGTTTTAAATTATCAGCTTGATTATTATTTTGAGCAATAATTATTCCACTGAAAATAAGAACAAAAACAAGCATAGCTACAGATACTAAACGAAATTTATTCATTACATTTCCTTTATATTAGTTTTTATTATATTTTACTTCTGAATCAGAACCATGCGAATTCATGGTCATTGCCAATCTTCATAAACGTAAAATAGTGGAAGGAATTGTAGTGTGAATCCCAATAGGGATAGATGTTTTAATGTAATTATTCAGATATTTATCTGTAGTGTTAATTTCTATATTGCAGAACCTGGTAATAGTTTTGAGGTTTACAGTAAGCTTATCTTCACTTAAAACGGCAGATTTAAGTGGTTGAGAGAAAATGCATTTGTAACATTTTTTTAATTGTTCCGGTTTTGATAAATCGCACTTACTTGAATTAGATTTCATTGGGCAATCTGATTCTATTTTTTCCCTTTTTCTGACAGAACAACACTGTTTTGGCATTTTTACTATTTTTTCAGCACAAATATTTTCTTTTTGAATCATTTTACAGATGATATTAGGATTACTTGACAGTATTGTACCCATAAAGATAAAAATAGTAATTGTTGTATGTAATATATTATTCATTTGATATTATGTTTTCGTTTATGTTAATTATTATACAGTTAAATTAACAAATAATACAAAAAAAACAATATTTTTTTAAAAAAAATACGTTCCTTACATTTTCTCAACTATTTCTTGGGTATCTCGTGCGATGACTAATTCTTCATTGGTTGGAATGACAAAAGTTCTCACAGTGGCATCATCGGTTGAGATATCCATTGTCATGCCAATTGCTTCGTTATTTTTTTCTTCGTCAATTTTAATTCCCATATAGCCGAGATTATCACAGGTAAGTTTTCTGATAAGAGGAGAGTTCTCGCCGATACCTGCGGTAAAGACTAAAGCGTCAGCACCTCCCATAGCGGCAGCATAGGCACCGATATATTTTTTTATACGATAGCAGTAAGTTTCCATAGCAAGTGACGCATTAAAATTCTTCTCCTCGGCAGCTTCAATAATCTCCCGCATATCAGATGAAACCCCGGAGATACCTGCCAAACCGGAATGTTTATTTAAAAGCGTATTTGCTTCATGCAGGGTGAGTTCTTCACGTGCCATAATATGCAAAATAATAGCAGGGTCTAAATCACCCGAACGGGTTCCCATCAAAAGTCCCTCAAGAGGAGTGAATCCCATTGATGTATCTACAGAGACACCGTTGTCAACAGCTGCCATAGAAGCACCGTTCCCAAGATGTACAGTTATAATCTTGAGATCAGTAATATCTTTGCCAAGTTCTTCTGCGGCAATATCGCTGACGTATCTGTGTGATGTTCCGTGAAAACCGTAACGACGGATTCCGTATTTTTTATACATAATAAATGGTAAACCATATATATACGCATGTGGAGGCATTCCCGAGTGAAATGCAGTGTCAAAGACAGCAACCATCGGAACATCCGGTAGTTTTTTCATACACGCATTTATACCTCGAATATTATGAGGATTATGAAGCGGAGCAAGTTCTATCAGATTGCGAAGTTCCTTCATTAATTCTATATTGATAAGCATAGACCCTGAAAATTTTTCACCGCCATGTACTACCCGATGACCGACAGCATGAATTTCAGATACATCTTTAATCACACCATGGTTCTCAGACATCAAAATTGAAACGATATATTCAATGGCAATAATATGGTCTAAAATTTCTGCGGATACTTTTATCTCGTCACGGTCATGCGGTTTATGTGTCAGTACCGAGGCAGACATACCGATACGTGAGATATTTCCTTTTGCAAGAGCTATTTCATTTACTGTATCTATCAGTTGATATTTTACTGACGATGAACCGGCGTTTATAACAAGTATATTCATTTTAGTTTGCCTTTACAGAATTGACATTATTTTCTTCAATTTTATTTCCCTCAGCATCATAGATAAAAAACCCTTTACCGGTTTTTACACCAAGATGACCGGACCGGACTAATTTTCGCAGCATAGGGCAGGGGTTATATTTATGTTCTACAAGTTCTGATAATAAGTTTTCCATCCAAGACATCACAACATCAAGTCCCATCATGTCAGCCAAAGTAAGAGGACCGACATTAAACCCGAATCCTAATTTCATCGCTCTGTCAATATCTTTTGCCGATGCGACACCTTCCATGAGTATATGCATCGCTTCATTTAACATTGGCACAATAATTCGAGTAGTAACAAAACCGGGGTACTCGTTTACTGTTATATATTGTTTATCCAAAAGTTCTGCAAATTGGATTGCTTTATCAAATGTCTCCTGATCGGTTTTTAGACCTTTGATAAATTCAACTAAAGGAATTTTTGTCACCGGATTTAAAAAATGCATTCCAATAATTTTTTCCGGTCTGTCTGTTACTGCGGCGATTTCTGATATTGAAAGGGTAGAGGTGTTTGTTATTAAAAGAGTATTGGCATTACATAATGAATCAAGTTGTGAAAACAATTTCTTCTTTGCTTTTAACTTTTTTCTCGAGCATTTTGCCATTTGGCATTAATGTAATTGGAATTGAATTAGATAATAAAACTTCAGGAATGGCAAGAAAAAATTTATCTGCTTTTGAAAAAAAACATAAAACCGGAAAAACCTGGAAAATAATTCAAGGTGATTCAGCTTTTATTAAAGAAACTTTAGAAGGCAAAAAATTTGATGCAATTGCTTCAGAACCATTTTTAGGACCATTAATTAAAAGAACTTTAAGAGAAAAAGAAGCAAAACCAATAATGCGTGAATTAGAACAACTTTATTTTAGTTTTTTTAAAAAACTTTCTTTTATATTCATAATGTCTTGCAATGCCAATATATGATTCACTAATTATCATCCTTTGCAAATCATCTTCTACTTTTTCGGATATCTCTTTATTCTCAAATAATTTTTTTAATCCTTTTAATCGTGGCAAAAAACAATTATTTGTAATGTCTACTGAATTTCCTTCATGAAGTCTATATTTAATAGTATATTCAGGTATCTGTAATACTGAGTATTTGTTTGCTATTGAAACCCATAATACTGTATCTTCAACAATAACAATATCTGGTCTAAATTTAAACATATTTAAAATTTCGAAATTTTAAATATGTTTAAATTTAGAC
>CALCCW010000095.1:0-3961 GCA_937900185.1 uncultured candidate division Zixibacteria bacterium
TTCGGAACATATGTCAGTATTATGTTATGTGTTTTATGGTTGAAAAAAGCTTTGATTGAATTGAAAAAAGGAAAAATTATATTTTTTTTTTTTTTTTTTCAAGCAGAAGACGGCATACGAGATATATCAGTGTGACTGGAGTTCAGACGTGTGCTCTTCCGATCTGTGCTTAATAAAAAATTTCGCGGTATTATGAAATTCCTCCCTGACGGCGGGAATATCCGGCTTATTAATATTGTGTATATGGAAGATTATCTGCGTGGAGTTGTCCCACCGGAATTAGGCAAACGAAAAGAATCTGAAATTGAGGCAGTCAAAGCACAAGCGGTAGCTGCAAGAACATATGCGATGGCACATCTCAAACAATATGGAAATCAGCCGTATGATATGAAATCCTCTATAATTGATCAGGTTTATGAGGGTGCTTCGGTCGAATTAAGATTAGTCAATAGAGCAATTGATGAAACCGCCGGAATAGTGCTTTATTATCAAGATAACTATGTTACTGCATATTACCATTCTACATGCGGGGGAATGACTGACAATATTGAAAAAGTTTGGGATAGAAAAGAATCTCCTTATTTAAAAGCGGTCAAAGATGGTGATGCATGTTCGTGGTCAAAATATTATAGATGGGAAGAGTATTTTACCGAAAAACAGCTTCGTTCTCGTATAGAACAATATCTTTCTTCTGACCGAGGTAAAGATTTACGTATTGCCAAGATTAAAGATATAAAAATTCTTGACCGTACTCCGGGCGGGCGAGTAAGCAGATTGAAAGTGACAACAGAAAATGATATATTTACTTTTAAAAAAGATAGAATAAGATGGGTTATAGGTAGAACATCTAACCCCGATTTAATTCTTCCTTCTGTAAATTTTGATCTGCATATTACACGAAGTGCTGACGGCTATGTGAAAGCGGTTACTTTTGCGGGCAAGGGTTACGGTCATGGTGTCGGCATGTGTCAATGCGGTGCGATTGGTTTGTCTCGAAAGGGCTGGACATTTGACAATATTTTAAAACATTATTACACTGATGTAGAATTAAAAAAACTATACTGATAACGAATGAAAAAAATATTATACATTCTAAGCATATTGTTACTTTTAAGTTCATTTTCTTACGGTTATGATTATACCTATTATGTTGGACTGCGGGGCGGATTGTCGCACCCGTTTGGAGCAGCTGATGATTCCTTGAAAATGCCGTACGAAAACGTTGTCGGAGGTGTTGTCGGATACCATTTACATCGTAACTGGATAGTTGAGTTTGGATACACAAAACATAAAAATTATAATGACAGCACTAAAAACTCATCTTTTGCCTTTAATGGTAACAGTCTCGATGCAACCCAGCAATGGAAAGCATCACGTTATTCTGTCATGCTTTATAAATCTTTAAATAATCCCGATGCCAAAATTAATCTGCAGTTAGGTATAGGTACCGGACTTCTTAATTGGGAAGTACGTGACCCATCTGTTGATACAATTTTAAATGTCACCGGGCTGCACAACGAGCAGGTCGATTATGATGCTTCTGAACTTATATTCTCATCAGCTATTGGATTCAATTACAACATGTCATCCAAATGGACTCTGTCAACCGACCTTACATTTGATTACTTAACCGGCGGTGGAGTAGAATTTGACGAAGCAGTTAAATCTGCTCGTAACAATTACCAATTGGCAGCATTTGTATCTTTAAAGTTTCTTTTTGGGGGGTTGAAAAAAACAGAATGGTCCTCAGACCAAAGTTGGAGACAGCCGGTAAAAACTGTCGTAACACAAAAAAATAATGGAATAGATTCTGATGGTGATGGTGTTTCAGATGCCCAAGATAAATGCCCTGAAACTGTATCGGGAGCATTGGTAGACAAAAAAGGTTGTCCGATAGATTCCGATGGTGATTCTGTACCCGATGGGTTAGACAACTGCCCCGGTACAAGTAGAAATGCGTATGGTTCTGTTGATATAAATGGTTGTCCAATAGATTCCGATTTTGACGGTATTCCGGATTATTTGGATAATTGCCCTGACAATAAAAAAGGTGCCCATGTTGATGCAAATGGATGTCCGTTAGATTCCGATGGTGACTCTGTACCGGACGGACTTGATGACTGTCCCAATACGTTGTTTGGTGTTGATGTCGATAAAAACGGATGTATTGACCTGACTATTTTATCAAAACCACTGGTATTAAATATCAATTATCTCCCCGGTTCTTTTGAAGTCGATCCAAATAACAGAGAAAGACTAAAACAGTTGTCACGTATTCTAAACTTTGTCAAAGATATTAAATTGGATATTAATGGGTATACTGACAATATTGGAACAACTGTTGCCAATAAAAAACTTTCAGAAAAAAGAGCCCGACGAGTTTTGGATTACTTAGTAAGTTTGGGGATAGAAGCTAGTCGTATAAAAGTATTTGGATTAGGTGAATCAAACTTTATAGCATCTAACCAAACTTCTGCCGGCAGAGCAAAAAACAGACGTATAGAAATTGTATTTTATAAATAGAACGGATTAAAATGTCAAAGTTTTTATTTCAAGATGATTTTATCAACCGCAGAAAAACAGAATATGCTATTATTACATATCTTCCATTTAACTTAGACCAAGCAGTTCACCCATTTCGGGAAAAATACGACCCAATATATAATCAGGTAGCATCACATATTACTTTGGTTTTTCCGTTTCTTACAGAAAAACCACTTGATGAAATATCTGTGTTGATTGATTCTGTTATTGCAAAACACAATATTCTCCCAATCGAACTTGATAGTATCGCAGATTTTTATCCGCACTCTCCGGTTATTTATTGGGCAGTGAAAGAGAATCATTTTCTTAGAGAACTGTATATAAATTTATACGCAAAACTTGAAATTCCAATTCCCCATAAAAACTTTGTACCCCATGTAACACTTGCTCGGGAAATTTCAACGCATCGGGTTGAAACAGTCAAAGATGCTATCGCTTCATATCTCCCCAAAGAAACCTATCGCCCAACAGCATTAGACTTAGTAACACCGCTTGCAAATTTTAGATGGGTTTCAGTACGAACTTTTTCATTTGATTCCAGTTTATAACTTATATAATAATGCAAAAAAAAAGCCCGCATTTGCGGGCTTTTTTAATAATAAAAATATCTTATTTTTTTGCTTCAGGGTGAACTAAATCTTTTCTTTTTGCAAAATCAAATGGTTTGAAATTTGGGTTGCCTTCTTTTTTATGACAACGAAGGCAGTCTTCTTCTTTCGGATAGATTAAACCGGCTTCAATAGCCATTTTTTTGTGACCTTCCGGATCAGCTTTCCATTTTTTCTTACTCATAATTTTGGCAGATTTAAAATCTTTACCGCCTCCATGACATGCTTCACATTGAACGCCTTCTAATAAAACACCTTTTACAGATGTACCGGTCGTGTGACAGGCAATACATTTAGGGTCTTTTTGTTCTTTAGCAGAAAGTTTATCAAATGCTTTGGCATGAGGTGTTTCATTCCAAGCTTTAAACTGAGCTTTGTGACATATTTTACATTTTTTTACACCCACATAATCATGAGCTTTTTTTTCAGCTTTTTTTTCTCCATTAGCAAATACAGAACTTGCCAAAAGAGCTGCTAACATGAAAACTAAAATCGAAACTTTACGCATAACAAGTACCTCTCAAGTTATTTAATTATACTTTATACAATTATAAACATTATTGTCTCATTTTTTCTGAAAATATTGCCTAATTTGAACATAGTCAAGCATTTATCAATAAAAAGTGAAAATTAAAGAGATCGGAAGAGCGTCGTGTAGGGAAAGAGTGTAGATCTCGGTGGTCGCCGTATCAGTAAAAAAAAAAAAAGAAAGAGGAAAAAAGAAAAAAAAAAAAATAAAAAAAGAGGTAGCTGTCGTGAGCTTAGTTGCTCTTTTTCTTTTTTTTGTTTCTTGTATTTTTTTTTTTTTT
>CALCCW010000096.1:0-2657 GCA_937900185.1 uncultured candidate division Zixibacteria bacterium
TGTCTTTTTTTTTTAATGATACGGCGACCACCGAGATCTACACTCTTTCCCTACACGACGCTCTTCCGATCTTTATATATCAAATACCGGTGATGACCGGAAAAAAATGCTTGATAAAATCGGAATGAAGTCTATGGAAGAACTTTTTGACCCAATTCCAAAAGAACTTCGTTTGCAAAATAAACTGAATATACCTGCACTTTCTGAATTGGAACTCTTAGCAGAAATCGAAAAGATTTCACTTGAGAATGCCGGCGGGCTTACCTGTTTTGCAGGCGGTGGTGTGTATGATCACTTTATTCCGGCAGCTTTGGAATCTGTTTTAAGCCGTCCCGAGTTTATGACTGCCTATACACCATATCAAGCAGAAGTCGCTCAGGGAACATTACAAGCTATCTATGAGTTTCAAACGCATATCTGCCGAATAACAGGGCTTGATGCTGCCAACGCATCAATGTATGACGGTGCCTCAGCTGCTGCTGAAGCATTAATCTTAGCGATGCATGTTACCAAGCGGAATAAAGTTGTTGTTTCTGAAACAGTCTCGCCAATGTGGCGAGATGTTATTTCTACTTATTTATCGGGCAGGTCTGTTGAGCTTGTTTTTGTTCCGATGAAAAAAGGCAAGACTGATTTTGCCAAGATTGCTGACATTGTTGATGAAAATACCGCGGCACTTCTTATCTCTCAGCCTAACTTTTTTGGACTTCTTGAAGATATTGAAAATGCTGTTGAACTGATTCATAAAGTTGGCGGTAAATTAGTTGTAGGGGTTGACCCTATTGCCCAAGCTCTTTTAAAAACTCCTGCTGAATATGGTGCCGATATTGTTGTCGGTGAAGGTCAACCATTGGGAATACCTCTTTCATTTGGAGGTCCTTTGGTAGGTTTCTTTGCGGTCAAAAAAGAATTGATACGTTATATCCCCGGAAGAATTGCCGGTCGCACGACTGATGTTGACGGCAAAGAAGGGTTTGTATTGACTCTCCAAACTCGAGAGCAGCATATTCGACGAGAAAAGGCAACATCAAATATTTGTTCTAACCAAGCACTTTGTGCAACAGCAGTAACTATTTATCTTTCGCTGCTGGGCAAAGAAGGGTTTAAGCAAGTTGCTTTATTGTCTGCTGAAAAGGCTCAAGAAACTTATAATAAAATTATAAGTCTTGATGGATTTACACCATATTTTGATGTTCCTTTTGTTAGAGAATTTGCTGTGAGAACTCCAATTCCTGCCAAACAGGTTATTGCTGAACTTGCCAAGAATAAGATACTTGCCGGTATTGATGCCGGTAGATGGTTTAAAGGTCTTGATGATTGTCTGATTATTGCCTGTACAGAAAAAAGAACATCGCAGGAAATTGATAAATTAACTGAAAGTTTAAAGGAATTGTCAAATAGTGAAATTTGTCCAGTTTGTAAATCTGAGCTTTCTGATGATGCCGATGAATGTAAGGTTTGTAATAGTGAGATTAAAAATCATGACGGCAGTAAATGGAAAATGATTGGTTCGATAAGTAACAATATTTCATCTGACTATGCCAAAGAAACGTTGAAGTCATATAACATACCGGTAGTGATAATTTCAAACTCCGGATTTTTCGGTACCGCAGGTTTAGCACTCAATCCTTTTTATGGAAATGCTGAGGGATTGTTTGATGTCTCTGTGCCGGAAGAATTTGCCGAAGAAGCAACTGATATCCTCGATATGATTTTAAGTGACAGTTGGATAAAAAAGGATTAAGACAACATGTACTGCCCACAATGTAAAATGCGTTTTGATACTAAAGATTATAAATGTCCCGATTGTCGAACTCTTTTAGTCAAAAATTTGAACGGACAATCATCGGCTGTAAAGCCTGATAACAGCTGGGTTATTATTGCCGGAGTAAATGATGACTTAAACAAAGAACTTGCCAAAGGTGCGATTGACTCAGGGAATATTCCCTCTCTGTTTATAAATACTGAAGATGAAAAAGATAACGAACTTTTAGCAACATTAATAAATAATAATGACTCTTTTGAACTTGAAAAAAATATTATTATGGTTCCGAAAGAGTATCGACTCGAAGCACTTCTTTTACTGAAGGGGTTGTTTGGTGTTGAAATCGAAATTGAAATAAATGATAAGAACAGGCATAATCCATAATTAATGGAGCAACTATGAAGAAAAAGTTTATAACTCTTGCGGCAGTTATTCTTGCTGTTACGGCAGTCTCTTGTGGTAAAAAAGCCGAGGAGACTTCTGTTCCTGCCGGCGACAATTATTATTACACTACATTTGCTGAAGCAAAAATAGCCGCCGAAGCAAGTGGTAAATCAATGGTTCTTGATTTTTACACTGATTGGTGAACATGGTGTAAAAAATTCGACACGGTCGTGTTGATTGATTCAAATATGATTGAATATTTTTCAAATGAAATGATTTTTGTCAAAGCACAAGCTGAGACAACTGATTCACTGACAGCAAAAGCATATAATGTAAGCGGATTCCCGACATTTGTTGTAACCGACAGCAAGGGGAAAGAGATTGATAGAATTGTCGGTTATATGCCTGCTAAAGAATTCTTGGCTAGATCGGAAGAGCACACGTCTGAACTCCAGTCACACTGATATATCTCGTATGCCGTCTTCTGCTTGAAAAAAAAAAAAAAAAA
>CALCCW010000097.1:0-9847 GCA_937900185.1 uncultured candidate division Zixibacteria bacterium
TATTGTAAAGAAATGTGAAGAAGAAAGTGATTTATTTTTTTGTTTTTTTTTGCAAGCAGAAGACGGCATACGAGATATATCAGTGTGACTGGAGTTCAGACGTGTGCTCTTCCGATCTCATTTCGGTTTTGAGGTTGTTACTGCCACCGAATACGACAATAAGGGAACTTTTGCATTTTATAAATCTTACAACAGTATCAGGAATCAACATGTTGACGCTCTTTATCTCCCGCCACTATGGGGATTAGATTCAAAGAACTTATCTGAATTCTTTAAAATGCTCAACAAAGATAAAGTCCCTTCATTTACCGATGAAGGTTCGGTATTGATTCAGGATGGTGCTACTGCAACAAATAATTATTATGGTGTTCTTTCGGAGGCATATTTTAATGCCTTCAAAACTGTAGAAATCATAAATGGTGCGACACCGGCTGATCTTCCGGTAATATTTCGAAGCGGGTACTTTATTGCCCTTAATAGAGAATCTGCTCAACAATGTAATATCAAGATGAGATCTGATATTTTTGACAGCTACCAAATTATCGGCAATGATACTGTTAAAAATACATCTGTCTCACCGTTAAATGAAATCATCAATCGAGCTGTAAGCCAAAACCCGCAAATATCATCTCAAATTGATAAAATAGATGCTGCCGAAGCACAAATCGAAATCGCAAAATCATCATATAAACCACAGTTAACAGGGGAAACAGAATTTGATTATATTGATGAAAATTTTCGCCATAATTTCCATGGTTACATTGAAAAAGATATTTTCAAGTCCTCACTTAATTTTTCCCAAACTCTTTTTTCAAAAGAAAAGTTAAAAGAAATACAAGTATCAAAAGATTTTAAAAAAATAACTCAGATATCCAAACTCTCTGAGCAACTCAACCTTGAGCGTGATGTTTCATTGGCATATCTTGATTATCTTAAATTACAAGAACAGAGCCGCGTCATACAAAATATCCGCAGTATGCTTTCTTATACAATTGAAATCTTACACGCCAAAATTTTGCTGCAAAATTCTGATTCTCTTGATTATTTACGGTTAGAAAATTACCGTTATAATTTAACTCTCGCCTACATAAAAAATCATCGACTGTTAAAAACAACTCAAATACTTTTAAATAGTTTATTAAATCTCCCGCCGAATGAACGCTTATTATTGCAAAAAGAATATTTTTCTGAAAATCAATTTATTCAATTTGAGGCACCTATAATTTCAAAATTACTAACCTTTACCTCTCAAGAAGAAATCGGCAACAAATTACTCAATATAATGCTTAGTCAAAACCCAAATCAGTCAAAATCCGATGCTGTTATTGCTTACAATAAATCAATTCTTGATAAAAACAGATCTTCTTTTTACCCCGAACTTTCTCTCCATGGTTCATTGTTATATAATGATTTCCAAACAGAAACAGATTTTTTTCAGGAAAAAAACTTATCATGGTATGTCGGCGGTAAGATAACACTTCCGCTCTACCTTGGTGGAAAAAGGTTCAAAGAGAAAAAACTTGCCCTTGCAAATCTCAGTGATGCCGAGTACCAAAAAGATGCTGCTTCGCTTGCTACGATGAAAAACGGATTATCAGACTATTATCAATTTATCAGGTACACCGAACAAATGACTCCTGCATATCAGGCAAAACAACGGGCATACAGTGCCTTACAAATTGCCAATAAAAACTATACTAATGAAAAACTTTCGACAACCGATTATTTAGCGATTTTACAATCGACTCTTGAAGCCGACTTACAATCTATAGATATCAGATACAACTATTTTGGCTCCATGGCAAAAATAATACATAGTTTAGGAATTCCGGTTTCTGATTCATATTCTGATTTTGTTAATCAATTCCATACAGAATTAGATTATTGATATAGGTTTGTTCTTGCCATTTTGAAGTTTACACCAAAAGATAGAGCCACAACTCATACGCAAAATAAGCAAGATATAGAAGAACCGCACTAATACGAAGCATCATATACTTTCTATTATCTTGAAATATAGGAGCCGGTTCTCCTTTTGTAACTTTTTGAAAAACACGATAATAGACCAATAACGAAGCTATCGTAAATATAATTGTAAGATATGTAGTTGATTCAATCCCAAATTGAAATCGAATAGTTGCCGAACCTAAGAGCAAAGCAATTGAGGCAAAAGTATATTTCCCTGTCAGATTTGAGGGAACTACAATTTTGCGACCTTTCAAAAGCACCCATCCGCCAACAAGTATCAGCAAATCACGCCCGACAATCACTATCGCCAGCCAAAGAGGAAATTCCCTAAAAAGTATTAAAAACAATAAAATTATAATAGCAAATATTTTGTCACAGACCGGGTCAAAGGCTATTCCAAAATCAGATACTAAGTTCATTTTTCGAGCGGTATACCCATCCAAAGCATCAGAAATACCTGCTATAAACATTAAAATAACTGCTATAATAGTTGCTTGAGGAGAGTCCAAATAGAGATAATATCCAATTACCGGAGTAATCAAAACTCGAAAAAGTGAGATTAAATTAGGCAGTTTTCTGATTTCATTGAAAATACGTCTTTCCATATAATTAGAATATATCGAAAAAATATCACTCAACAACTGATTTTATATTTTGCAATCATCATTTATTTTAGTATTCTCAAACTATGCCAAAGCAAATTAACCAAGAATTCCATCAACTCTCTCAAAATTACCTTGCCCAAACAAATCTTGTACACCGTAAAAAATATGGTCAATATTTTACACCAAAGTCTGTACGGGAACAATTACTCTCATTTTTACCACAAATCAAATCTCCTAAAATTTTAGACCCTGCCTGCGGCAGCGGTGAATTTTTACTTTCCGCATCAGAATATTGGAATAATGCCTCTTTAAATGGTTGGGAAATTGACCCCAAATTGATACACATCGCTCAAAAAATTGCCCCCAATGCTCGAATTTTTGAAAAGGACAGTCTGAAAGTATCAACCAAGGAGAAATATGATTTTATCATCGGAAATCCTCCTTATTTTGAAATGAAACTCTCAGAAGAGAAAAAAAAACAGCATTTTGAAATTATTGGCGGGAGGATGAATATCTTCTCTCTTTTTATAAAAATCAGCTTAGAACATCTCAAAAAAAATGGGTATCTCGGATTTGTTGTCCCCCCTTCAATGAACAATGGAGCATATTTTAAAAAGCTTCGTGAGTATATTTTAACTCATGCTGATATTCAACATTTGAAAATAATATCATCTTCTTCTATCTTTTCAAATGCCCAGCAGCAAGTGATGATACTCATCCTAAAAAAACAGAAAAGTACAAATCGGTACGTTTTCTCAAAAAACGGTATTACCATATTTTCACCAAATCCAAAAAAATTACAGCTCGCTTTTCAAAATAAAACAACACTTTATGAGTCCGGTTTTAGAGTAAAAACCGGCTCGATTGTGTGGAATAAAGAAAAGAAAAAATTGACAAATTCTGCTCAAAAAGGAAAATTGCTGATTTGGTCTCACAATATTGAGACAGGAAAATTAACTCTGCACAACAATAAAAAGCCCCAATATATTATCACCGACAAGTCAGAATTTGGACCGGTCATTTTGGTAAACCGAATAACCGGGACTTCATCTCAAGCAAAAATTAAGGCTGCAATTGTTGGAAAATCAATACAATTTTTAGCTGAAAATCATGTCAATATTATCTATCCCCCAAGACAAATTAACGGCAAAAAAGTAACCAAAAAGCTGTTACAATCTATTGCAAAACAGATAGCATCAGATGAGACAGCCAAACTTTTGAGACTGATTTCAGGCAATACTCAAATCTCAAAAACCGAACTTTGGAAACTCATTCCACTCAACATTTAATAACTCGCCTGCCATTTAGGCAGTTACTATTTGTACCAATGCTTATACTTTGTGCAGCTTTATATTTAATATTTTACCGTTTGATAGACAGCACCAACAAATAAATTGACAAGCTACTCCATGAAAGCAATATCAATTCATGATCCACCTCAGAGCTGCCTACTATACCATATAATTATTATCCTCTTTTGAAAAGCTGCAATAAATACAGCTTTCAAAAGCAAATAACCACCCGTACTTTAAGGTATTATTTTGTATAGCCAACTCCCCTGATTATTCCATACATTTCGACTTCATATTTTCAATACTTACTTCGACCTCTCAAATTTCCTATACATATTATATACAATATTTTAATACTCTCACGAACAACCTTTACCTTTCTCTCCGCCCAACTTTGTGATATAATTCACAAATTAGCAGTGGCGAATGGCGGTATATAAGCGACAAGGATGATTAGCTCATAATCTGCCGTGGTGGTATAATTTATAATATACTTATATAGAAATAGTAAAATAATCCGGCACTTTAAATTTGAGTGTTATTGTGAGATATAGTAGTAAAAAGGGCATATATTATTACTACATGGTATCGTAGTTAAATAACTTAAAATAATTCTTGACAAAAAGAAGAAATATGTTATGTTATGTGCGTCTAGGGAATTAGTTGCAAGATTAGTTCGCTTCTGTTTTGAGTCCGTCGAACCTTCGTAACCTAAGTATTAACTTACTGTTACAATCTTTAAACCTCTTCTGAACAGTTTTAAAGAGATTACTTTAGAATAAAGATAGAGTTACATCTATCTTACCTATATCGTAGTTTCGTAAATACAAAGCAAATTATATATGTACTTGTATATATTTAGTTTGTCGGGTTCCGACTCCCGCTCATTTATTGAGATACAGTTGGATTCGAATGGTAATTATCATATATATTATTTTTTAGATAATTACTACAACTTAAATGACCTTTAGTTTTTAAAGGAGCATTCTAATGATGCAAAAAAGAAGCACACTTTCTTTGTTGCTGATCTCCTTTATACTGGTATTTGCATTATCTGTTTCTGCTCAACAAGTAACTTTTGAGAGCAAGACAGTGGCTCGCTGTGAAACCCAGGTTTTAAATATAACTGTAGATAACAACGTCGATGTAGGCGCTGTTGAAGTTGTATTTGAAATCACAGGTACCGGCGGATCATTTTTTGATGCAGTTAATGTTAATTGGGATGCTGGTTTTGGTGTATTAACGAATCATATCGTTGACATGTCCGGAGTAGATAACGTTTCCCCTGATACAATACGTATTGCGGCAATGTTAATCGACAACGGAGATGCATGCCTGTCAATCGGACAGACAATAATCGCTCAAGTTGAATTTACCACCAATGATAATTGTGCTGGTACAATTGAACTTGCAGGCGGTACTGTCTCATGTCCTTCTTTTGACATTTCCACCCAATTTTCTGATTGCGACGGTACAGCAGTTATTCCGGCTGTCGTCAATGCAGGTACAGTAACAGTTCAGAATCAAGACCCTACAATTGCAGCTATTGCTGATGATACAATTGGATGGGGAACTACACATGTTGCCAACGCTGTTGGCAGCGATTTTGACACACCAAATGGTTGTGAAGCATTAACATATTCTGTTGTATCCGGCCCTGCCGCATTAACAGTAAATGCAACAACCGGCACAATCAACTGGGCAACAACAGGAGCCGATGTCGGTTCTCATGATGTTGAAATCCAGGTTGAAGATGCCTGTGGCGGCACTGCTTCCACAGTTTATTCTATATGTGTTACTAATGAAGCACCGGTGATTGCTTGCCCGGCTGATACTCTTATCGCCTTAGGTTCATCCGCTGCATCAACTGTAACAGCTACTGACGCTGATGGCGGACCTTCACCTTTACTATATTCTTTAGTAAGCTGGGATGGTCCTGGTACACCAGCTATTGATGCTGCTACCGGTGAATTCACTTGGGGAACAGTATTTGATAGCACATATAAAGGTACATGGACTGCAACTGTAGCAGTTACTGACGGTGCTAATATCGATGCTCCATGTGCTATCGCTAATGCTGATACTTGTTCTTTCACAGTAACAGTTATAAACTTCCTGATTACAATCCAAAAGACTCATCAGACAATTCAGGGACAACAACAAACAGTTGAAGTAAATATGCAAAATTCAGAATTTGAAAACTACCCAATGGGCGGTTTTGATTTCTTATTCGCATATGACGCTTCTGCTTTAACCTTCCAATCTGCTGATCCGGGGCAATTCCTGATTGACTGTGGATGGGAATATTTCACCTATCGTTATGGTCCTAATGGTAACTGCGGCACCGGCTGTCCTTCAGGCGAAATCCGTGTTACTGCTATTGCTGAAACAAACAATGGTGGAAGCCACCCTACTTGTTTCACAAACAGTGGTTCAATCTCTAATCAGTTGACAGTATTAAACTTCTTAGTCACCAATGACCGTACTTTTGAGTGTATGTATGCTCCGGTACAGTTCTACTGGTATGACTGTGGTGATAATACTATCTCTGATGTTAGCGGTAACCAATTATTCATGAACAACCATATCTATAACTTCGAAGATACTACTTCTATTGATTTCAGCATAGATTTGGCTGACCCGACAGTTCCGTTCCCGTCATATTCAGGTGCTACACTTGATTGTGATATTGCGTTAGACGATACAAAACCGGATCCTCTCCGTTTTATCGACTTCGTAAACGGTGGTGTTGACATAGCATGTGCGGACTCAATTGATGCCCGTGGTGATTTAAACTTAAACGAAATCCCATATGAAATTGCTGATGCTGTTTTATATTCTAACTATTTCGTTTATGGTGTTTCTGTCTTTACCGTCAATGTTGACGGTCAGATTGCAGCTTCCGACGTAAACGCCGATGGTCTTACTTTATCAGTTGCTGATTTAGTATACTTAATCCGTGTTGTTGTCGGTGATGCAACTGCCTATCCGAAAGAAGCTGTTACTGAAGCTTCTTATGTCAACGCTACATATCAGCATGCCGATAACGGTATGATTTCTGTAAGCGATGATATTCAAATTGCAGCTGCCCATATTGTGGTCGCAGGTGAAGTCGAACCGACTTTATTAGCCGGCAACATGACTATAGCATCTCATTTTGACGGAACCAACACTAATATTATTGTTTATTCTATTGAGAATAACAATTTTAGTGGTGATATGATTAATGTCGGCAGTAACGAAATCGTCTCTTTGGACATGGCTGATAACATGGGTAACCAAGTTGTCGCTAAATGGATCCCAAGTAACTATGACGTTGCTCAGAACTATCCTAATCCATTCAACCCAACAACAACTATCGAATTCTCTATTCCAGTGAATGCTGATGTTACCCTGACTATTTACAACGTAAACGGTCAAAAAGTAACTGACTTCTCCGGAACATTTGAAGCCGGTGTTCATGAGTTTGAATGGGATGCTTCTGTTGCCGCATCCGGTGTTTACTTCTATCGTTTATCCGCAGGTGATTTCTCAGCTGTGAAGAAAATGGTATTATTGAAATAAACATCTTGCTTTGATATACTCTGTCTTGAAAAAGGCAGTGAATATAGATTTCTGCTGCTGCGGTCGTAAAACCGCAGCAGTTTATAGGCGGATTCTGATTGCGAGATCAGATGATGCCATGGTGACTGAGGTTAACTGTTTTTGGTCCATCGATTGCGGTCGATTAAAATAGAAAACTAACGTTCCCATACAAAAGCTAACGTACATGCTTTGAATGTCAGAATCAGACGACACACCTGATTCCGCTACTTAAATCAAAGCACGACGATATGAGAGAGTCGGCTCTAATTAAGCCGACTCTCTTTTTTTGGGGGATATATCTGAAAAAGTATTCTGAAAATGAAAAATTATAAAAGACCTGTTATTATATCTATCTCGAAAATTATACCTTTCATTACGATACAAGATCTAAGGCAACAGAATATTCCCGAGCTTATTTCTCCTAAAGTCGAATAATACGGAGAAGTTCGTTTGTGATTATTTCAAGAGTTTCTTTTGTGTCCGCTTCAATATTTAACCGAAGAAGGGGTTCTGTGTTTGAAGGTCGCAAATTAAACCAGTAATTGTCAAACTGAACGGTTAACCCATCTTCTCTGTCCTGAGTACCGTCTTGGTAGGCACGAGCGACAGCATCCAGTTTTTCATCAATAGAGTCTACTCTGCTGTTTATTTCACCGGAACGGTAGTATGGGTCAATTTCAGCGATCAACTCTTCAAGCGGTCTGTTTTCCACAGAAAGAAGTTCTAAACAAACTAAAAAAGCAATTAAGCCTGAATCGGCAAACCAATTTTCTCGAAAATAAAAATGTCCGGAATGTTCACCGCCAAAAACAGCATTATATTTTTTCATCAAAGGTTTTATCAGAGCATGACCAACCCGTGTACGAATAGATTTTCCACCCATTTTTTCAACAAGTTCGGGAACTGCTTTTGAACAGATTAAATTATATAATATTGTTTCATTAGAATTCTTTGATAGTAGCGACTTAGCAACAAGAGCTGTTACCATATCGCCGCCAATTTGTTTTCCATTTCTATCCATCAAAAACATTCTATCAGCATCACCGTCAAAGGCAACGCCAAAATCTGCTTTAGTCTCGACTATTCGTTTTTGCAAATCCATGAGATTTTCAAGCTCAATCGGTGAAGCAGGATGGTTCGGAAAACTTCCATCTAATTCAAAAAATAACTTGTCAACATCAAGAGGCAGTTTTTCTAAAACCGGTGGAAGAGTGGCACCTGCCATACCATTGCCGGTATCAATAACTACTTTAAAATGTTTTAGTTTTGTAAGATCAATAAATGAGAGACAATGAGCAGCATACTCATCAGAAATATCTTTGCGAATAATATTACCTTTTTCAGATGCTTTTCCATTCATTGTACCGGATTGAATAGACTTTAGCATATCATTTAAGCCCTCGTTCCCTGACAAAGGCATAGCTTTCTGACGACAGATTTTAAATCCGTTATACTCTTTAGGATTATGAGATGCGGTAATCATAACTCCGCCATCATAGTTATTTTTCCCAACGGCAAAATACATACCGTCGGTAGAACAGAGTCCAAGGTCAATAACATCGCAGCCGTAATCAGATATTCCATGTATGAGACTTTCAGCCAGTTCATCAGATGAAAGCCTCATATCTCTTCCGACAGCAATAGTTTTCGGTTTGAGATATGATGCTAAGGCAAAACCTATTTTATAGGCTATTTCTGAGTTAATTTGAGTTGGATATACGCCTCTTATATCGTATGCTTTAAAAATGGTTGGATCTATATTCATAATTATTTTCCTTAATTTATTTAGTGATAAGGCTTAAAAAAACCTATTCACATCAAATTATTATAATTATAGTGTATATGATTTCAGTATGTATGGCAATATTTTAATTACAATCTGCTTGCTTTTTTTCAGGTTTTGATTATACTTGATTTCTCTGTTTGTGTATCCGACAGAGATTGTTCTTTGTAATCGAAATAAATACTTGTAATGGGTGGTTAGCTCAGCTGGTTAGAGCACCTGCTTTACACGCAGGGGGTCATAGGTTCGAATCCTATACTGCCTATTTATATTCTTGTAAAGAGATCAAGTAAATAACCGAAATAGATAATATTCTTCGGGGTTGTAGTTCAGTTGGTTAGAACGCCTGCCTGTCACGCAGGAGGTCGCGAGTTCGAGTCTCGTCAACCCCGCTTAATATCACTCTCAGCAAACTCTGGGTGTTTCAGCAAATATTCCAAAGGTTTTTCAGAATCCAGATCGGAAGAGCACACGTCTGAACTCCAGTCACACTGATATATCTCGTATGCCGTCTTCTGCTTGAAAAAAAAAAAAAAAAAAAAAAAAACAATGATATAAAAACAAAAAAAACAAAAACACAAATAAAAGAACAAGAACATCAGAAACTACTATCA
>CALCCW010000098.1:0-9840 GCA_937900185.1 uncultured candidate division Zixibacteria bacterium
TATCGATGAGAAATCTACGTGTAGAAGAATCTAGTGAATA
Source organism: uncultured candidate division Zixibacteria bacterium (assembly GCA_937900185.1). Classification (GTDB taxonomy): domain Bacteria; phylum Zixibacteria; class MSB-5A5; order GN15; family FEB-12; genus QQUK01. The sequence continues at coordinate 41 of CALCCW010000098.1, forward strand.
ACGAACAAAGGTGTTATGAATCTACATTAATGTTAGTTTTAGTGCAAATTTATTTGGTATTTATTTTTTTTTTTTTTTAATGATACGGCGACCACCGAGATCTACACTCTTTCCCTACACGACGCTCTTCCGATCTTTCCAAGTTGCTTTCATCTCCAATAAATCGTACAAATTTATAATTTTTATCAAATACGGCTACTTTTTTGAGTTCAGTATCCGAGACATAAATATTTTTTTCATTATCTAATATAACATATACAGGCTCAAGAAGATAACCATAACTCCCAAGTGAATTAAAAAATTCAGATGTTCCCGATTTGAAATCAAATACTAATATACCTTTTTTAGATGTATCTGCAATAAATAGTTTTGACTTTGCCTGAAAATTAATACCGTACGGTTTACCGATTGTTGTCGGTTTAGTTTTTCCAATAAAAAAATCTCTTATTTTTCCCAAAAAAGAGCGACTAAGATTTTCACTGCCGTAAATTGACTTGACATACTTGATTCGAGGAGATTGAGGTGCATGAGGCCATGATATATCAATTAACTCTTTTGGTGGATGCGTACAACCAACCATTGTGAAAATCAAGCCGATTATGATTAAAGTTTTTCTCATATTATTCATAATACATCCGTATGGCAGCCTATACAAGTGAACTCTTCTGTTATACGAAGTAAATGGTCGGAATCAGTTGCATGAGGGTTGTGGCAGGAAATACATTCTAAATTACCGTTTTCATTTAATTCAACATTTACTTTTTGTTTTGGTTTTACATTATAAGGGTGAGAATGCCATTTCATAGATTTGTTCGGGTTATGGCATCCCATGCAAACCTCTTCAGAACTTTTTACAAGTACCCATTTATTTGATGTGGAATGGGGGTCGTGACAAGCAGAGCATTGCCCTTTTTTAAAGGGACTATGAATGACTCTTTTATCTTTGGTTTTTTCTTCTAATTCAATATGACATGAAAAACAAAGAATTTGTTCGGGACTTACCAGATTATGGTCATATTTTGAACCGTGGGGATTGTGGCATATAGTACAACTGCCGCCGGCGACAGGTCCATGGATATAATCTTGTGAGAAAAGACCAATCTTATCGGTATGACAATTAAAACAAAGGTTTGTTTCTGAACCGGCGTATGATGACGAACTGTTTGACTTATTATTTAATTGATGACAGTTAACACAATTTCTGTTTTCAACTTTTGTATGTTTTTTAAATTTTTCTTTAAATCCCCGATGGCAGTCTAAACAACCGGAGTCATTTGAAAGAGAGTCTGTTTCTTTAATATATTTACTATGACACTTGTTGCAGGCAGTGAAATCTTCATTTTTATGATATGTAAAAGGTGGAAATAATTTTTTATATTTTCTATTAATTTCAGGACCATACATTATTTCAATTACTGCTTTATTGTCAACAGCGGAAGAACTTCCGCTATAAATAGGAATGACTGTAACTTCATTGATTCCATACCCAAAAGTTATAGAAGCATGGAAGATAGAATCTTTCACAAGCAGGTCAAATAGTTTTTTATCATTTAGTAAAATTTCAACAATTGGGGCATCTGTTTTACCTACAATATGCAGTTGATTTGAAAGAGTAGAAATATAGGGTGGAGGGGTAAGTATTTCCAGCACTTTTTCTGCCTGAACTTGTTGAGCAAGAGCGGTCCACATAATTAATACCAATATGACAGTTATTATTTTTCTCATCTATTTTTAAAAAAGCAGAGTCCCAAGCAAAAGCCCGGACTCTGCCAATAATTTAAGCAATAAACTCTTAAATCTTAAAAGTTTAAAATCCTTAGTTCGCAGTATGACATGCTTGACATAATTGGTTTGTTAAACCGTTTTCATGTCTTAAGAAATATGCACCATCGACACCGGTATTACCTTGTCTGTGAACAGAGTGACATGTTTCACAAACCATCATATTTGCTGTAGCACCTGACCAGTCAGTACCCGCTGTACCATCTTCATCAATTTGGTTAGCCCAAGGAAGTGCCGGGGTTAAACCGTTATTCATGGTGATGTCAGTTGGGATTCCTGTATAGTGAGTGTTAGCACCAACAGGAGGAGCACCGGTAGCATTATGACATGAAGTACAGAATGCCGAGTTGGTGTTATCTGCTGTTAATAAGTAACCGGTTGCGGTAGCTGCTGGATCATGAACTTCATGACAGAGATTACAGCCGTTTGTAGGTGTTAAACCTGTTGTTGTGATAGTTGGATGTTTTGTCTCTGTTCCATCAGCAATAGCTTGAGCATAGTCAAAAACGTCAGTAGCAGATACGCCGCCTGTACCTGCTGCTGCGACTGCCGGAGCAGTACCGTTATGACAGCTAATACAGAAAGCACCATAATACGCACCTGGTTGGTTGTCAGCCAACAAAATCGGATTGGTTAAACCAGCCGGATTCGTTGTTTGATTTGTAGCACCGTGAGGTGTGTGACACTGGTTACAAGTAAATGTGCCACCGTTTGTAAAGTGGGTAATACCTGCAGTGTGATCACCTAAACCTTCAGCCCCTGAGAAAGGAGTAGCACCATGGCAAGTTTCACAGTAGTTACCATTTGTTTCAGTAACAACTAAGAATTTACCGGTGTTATTTGGGTTTTGAGTGTGAACATCGTGACAGGCACCATCTCCTGAACAGTCGGTTCCGACCGCAGCATGTTGTTCTTTGGCAGCATCAAATGCTGTTGTGGTACCAACAGTTGTAACAGAACCGTCATGACAAGTGTAACAAAGATCCTGTACACCAGAGAAAGTTCCACTTGGAGTTGAACTCCAAAGATTTGCACCACCGGCGTTATGTGGTACATGACACGCAAAACAAAGCTGTGTTCCAGATCCTGTCAAATCATGATCAGATCCTGCAACGTTTGCAAATGATGTCATTGGCAGACTGATAATAGTCAGCACTATGACGAATGTTAATAGTTTTTTCATACCTTAATACCTCCTAAGAGTACGAAGTTGTTATAAATACACATGGTGAAATTGTTAATATTGAATTTCACGTTTTTATCCAATTTTAAATACTAAAAGTTGATGAGGAACACGGTTAATAACATAAAAACGTCCATCTTTTATAAACATTCCCCGAGGAGTCAGTAAAATATTATCAGTATCATCAAATGTTGTAATAGCAGCTTTTACTTCTCCTTCAGGAGTAAATACTTGTACTATATTGCCTAAACCGTCAGAAATCCAAAGACGACCATCTATATTTTCAATAATAGCTTTTGGACGACCAAAAGTACCGGCAGACTGCCCCGGTTCTCCGAATTTACGGATAAATTTACCATTGATATCAAATTGTTGAATACGACAGTTTATTACATCTACAACTGAAATTATATTATCTTTTGAAACAGAAATTCCATCAGGGAAGATAAATTGTGAATCTTCAGAACCGCGTTTACCAACTTCAAATAAGATTTTTCCGTTCTGGTCAATTTTCATGAAACGATGATTGCCGGCATCAGTTACAAGTAAGTTACCATCATCTAATACAGCAATTCCATTTGGTCTGAACTTTTCTTGGTCCGGGGTGGTATTGATTCTAATCCGTTTTACAAATTTGCCGTCATTTGAAAATACTTGAATATCGTGGTTTGTAACATCCCCTACATAGATTAAATCGGATTTATCTATTGTCATAGACATCGGTAAAGAGAAAGTTCCGTCACTAGCAATATCTTCTTTACCTGATTTGGTTTTCTCACCAAAAGAGAATAGAAACTTACCATTGTTGTCAAAACAATGTATTTTTTGGTTTAAAGCATCTGCGATAAAAATATTCCCTTTAGAATCAACAACAACATCCGAAGGCTGATTCATGTCACCTAAACTACCTGCTGTCTTGATATCAAATAAAAATGTGAGCTTGATATCTTCTAAGACAATATTATTTGCGGCGGCTTCTAATGCTTTTTGCTCATCCATACTAAAACCGAATTTAATTGATCTTTCTTCTGAGTATTGAGTTTCTTCAAACTCTTCATTAAGAGCCGTTAAGACATAGTAATATGTTTCACCTTTTGTCATACCTTCTTTATCAGCGTATTTTGAGGCTTGGGAAGAGCCGACTAATTCATACTCTCCACCTGCTGTTGCTGACCTATATATATTGTATGCCATCGCACCACCAACATTATCCCAATTCAAGAAAATTTTGTTTCTATCCAATCTCAATCCTACCCAAATTGGAGCTTGAAAAGCACCGGCTTTTGCCCCCGGGATAGTTATAGACTTATCGGTGGACATAAGTTCACCGGAACTGGTAACAGCAGCAATTTTATAATGATATACTGTTCCGGATGTTATATCGCTATCAAAATATTGAGTCTTTGAGGTTGTTGTAAGAACTGTAAACTCTCCGCCGTCAGCAGCACGGTAGATTTTATAATCAGTGCTTCCGTCGATAGCTTTCCACTTGAGTCCGACTTTACCTTTTACAAAAAAAGCACCAATCCAACCCGGACCATCGGCAGCTAATGCAAAAGAGATAAAACAAACGATTATCAGGAATATAGTTAATACTAATTTAATAATTGAGCGGTTTTGCATGTTAAATTCCTTTTTCATAATCAAAACGATTGATCTCTTACATTATTGGTTTATTATCACTACTTGTTATTATATTCACATTGTTATATGCAACTGCTATGCCATAATTGTCAGAAACCCACTCTTGTTTTACAATCAGAAGAAAAGCTGTTTTCTTTGGGTTTATAGAGCGATTTATGTTTATTTGTTGTTTCATCTTTACAGTTTACACCTTATTCTATATGACAACATTGTGACATTATTGTGAAAAAAATAACAAATAAGTCTGCATTTGTCAAGATAATTATACTCTTATTTCTATTATTTTCGGTAAAAAAAAAGAAAAGTTTAACAGAAAAAAGACCGCTTTTTCTATTCTTTTAACTGTAAGGGGTACAGGGTGTTGGGTTGCCGCTGGTTAGTAAGTGATAATTAACATTAAATGGGCAGGCATAATCTATTAAGAAGTATATTAGTTAACGCTTGATTAAAGATAGAGAAGATGATGAAAAAACCTTCTCACAGATATGTTTTTTATATTTAAAATATCATTTAGAAAGCAGCAAATTTTCGTTATTGGCTCCATGTGGATTATGGCAAGAGGTGCATTTTTGCATGTTAATATCTCCGGTATGTTTCTTTTGAAAGTCGGTATCATCTGTGTCATGACAATTAGTGCATAGGTCAGGTTGAAGTTCAACAAAAACACCCCCATGAGGGTCGTGACAGGTCATACAGCCATCATCAACAGCAGCATGTGGAAATTCTAAATTGAGTGTTTCTTCAATATCCGGGTGGCAGGTAAAGCAAAGTGAGGGAGTTTCATCTACCAAATTCTGATTTTCTTTCTGGAAATGGGGGTTATGGCAAATTGTACAAGATTCATCTTCAAGTACAGAATGTTTGTCAGTTCCGGTTACTTTCTCTTTTAAATCTTCATGACAGGTTATACATAAATCAATAGAGTCAAATTTCAATAATGAAGAGTGTTCAGAGTTATGCCCATCATGACAGTTGTTACAGGAGTTTACATCGTCAGCTGTATGCATGTTATCCGGGGGGTAGTTAGTTATTATATTACCATGGCATTCAAGGCACATATATCCTATTGGCATCTGAAATAATGCACCAAAAATTGAACCGTGTGGAGTATGGCACTTGATACAGCCTCCTTCCGCATAGGGAACATGTTTTGTACCAACAGCTTCTGCGGGGTCGTCGTGGCACTCTAAACAGACTGTACTTTTTGGAGAAATTAAAAGATTTTTATAATCAGATGCATGAGGAGTGTGGCATGAGATACAGCTTTCCTCATCTAAAATTGGTGCGTGTATATTATCTTCGGTAAGGTCATCAAGAATGTTATGGCACTTAGTGCAAAGGTTTACGATTGTATCTTTGAATTCTATTTTATTTCTAAAGCCGTGAAACTGATGACAGTTGTCACATTTTTTTTCTTTAAAAGGTTTATGTATAAATTTTTTCTTATCAGAAAACCTTTTATAATATTTGGGATGACATTTCAAACATCGTTCTTCCTGTTTTTTTTTACCCGCGGTAGATACAACATACAACAGTGGTATAATAAGAAGAGATATTAGTAATATTTTTCCGATTTTTTTCATATAACTACTATTAATGTGTTTTGTCGATACTCTTTAAAACAGATTCAGGGGTAAATTCATTTTCATTAAATATCGGGTTTATTTTTATGTCCGTTACAACTGATTTAGCAACTTCTAATCCCATCGATATATTAACTAAAGTATATGGAAAGAAATACCCGTTAACTTTGCGATAATTACCCAGTTTGTTGACAAATACGAATGAGGTTGTGTCTTGATAAATAACACCCTCAACATATTTTATAAAATTATCTTTGTTATCAATACCTAAAATAATCATTAAAGAGTCGTTTTTTTTCATATAAAGATAGGATAACGAGTCATTTGAACGGGTTCCATATTTAATTTCAGAAAAAGGTTCTGTTTTAATACCAAGTGGCATTGAAAGCGTGAGGTAGCTAAATAATTCCGCTTTGTATTTACCGCTGTATATAATGAGAGTGGTATCTCTGCCAATAAACCATGATTCAGTACCGTTTAAAATACGGCATTCAAAAGATGGTTGTTGATAACGAATGATTTTGTACTGACGGTCTCTTGTAAAGAATTTATCAACCTCAATTTTATCATCACTTAGAATATTTTCCATATAGTATTGGATTTTAAATGATTTAAGTTGCTGTAAGTGAATTTCACCCCCATAGGCTAAAATACAGCGTTCAATTAACTTTTGTCCAGCAGGGGAGTTCTTAATGGGGGTGGCTGATGTAAATAGAGAGTCATAGTTAAGTTTTTCTATGGCTGCTTTATGACCGTGAAAATTTTCAAACCCAAAAATTGAATTACTGCCAAGCAGACTAATTACTAATAATAGTATAAATTTTTTATACATCTTTAATCCTTATTTTTTCTTATACTCATATTAATAAAAAAAAGTAACAAAGCCAGCTTTATTGTAACATATAATTTTTTTTAAATTTGTTAAACAACTATTGATTTGGAAAGAGAATTTCAAGGGCTTTGAGCTGTTTTTGAACTGCTTGAGCATTGTCATTGTTCTGATGATGTGCTTTTCCTAAATAATAGAGAATTGTAGGGTTTTTAGGGTTTAACTCAAGGGCTTTGTTTAGCAAGCTTAATGCTTTATCAAATTTATTTTGACTAATATAACATTTGCTTAAAGAAATAATTGAAGGTGTAAAAGTATCATCTTTTTTTAGCAATGTTTCTAAATGCTCAATTGCTTCATCAATTTTATTCGTTAAATAAAGAGCCTCTCCTAATCCTGCTTGAGCAGCGACAAATTCGGAGTCTTTTGAGATAGCTGTAGTATATTCTATGAGAGCATTTTCCGGATCATGCAGACGAATATATATTTCACCTCTTAAATTATATGGAGATGGAAATTCGGGGTCAGCTTCTTGGGCTATTTGTAAGTTTGCTAAGGCACGTTTATATAAACCCTTAAGTCTGAGATTTAATGCAAGATTGTAATATCTCAAAGATTTGTTGTTAGGTGTATAGCCCTCTCGAATAGCAAGAGAATCGGAACGGTCTTTTAATCCGAGCAGCACCATGAGAGAATCAACTATTAGATCTCTTGTGGTTAATGAATAGCCGGCAGGACCGTATTTCATTATTCCGGATGAGTCAGCAATTACTGTTGAGGGTACAGCGATTACTCCAAAACTATTAAATAGATTTAATTTATTATCAATAATAGTATGGAAAGGGAGATTAAGTTGAATGAGAAATTGTTTAATCTCTTCAATCTTTTTTGGGGGCATATTAGCGTTGTCAACATTTACAGCAATAATTTTAACACCCATTTCTTTGTATTCCAAGGCTATTTCTTTTAATGAGGATAATTCCTCCAATGAACGATTTGACCATTTTGCCCAAAAAACAATTATAAGAATATTATTCTCTTGTATGATAAGTTCAGATGAGACATTATCACCTGTAATAATATCGACTCCTTTAACTGCAGGAATTTTCATCCCTTCTTGAAGATATCGAAAGGCAGCAGTTGCGGATGGAGCAATCAGAATCCCCGGCAATGCCAAGAAAAACAGCGTACATAATATATATTTTAATTTTTTATCAATTTGCATTTTATTTTCCGGTTAATGACTGCTGCAGTGCTTTTTCAAATAAGTCAAGTGCTTGTGTAGTATCAGCTTTATGTAATAATATAATACCTTCTAAATAAAGTGCCTCTGCTTCATGAGGTTTAATTTTTAATATTGACTGTAAATGTATCAAAGCCTTATCATCTTCGCCTATATGTAAATATAGTCTTGATGCCAAGATTTTTAATCGAGATGAAAGAGGAGCTACTGTAATACCGCTTTCTATGTTTAAAATGGCATTTGCTGTATCGTTTGATTTCGCTAAAATGATACTCTTATAATAAAACCCACCAGAGTTTTTGGGGTCTATTGTCAAAAGCGAATCAACAAGACTTAGAGCCTTGGGATAATTTGAATCTTTTACTAATGAAATAACTTTTTTTAAAAGATTACGGGATACTTTTTTCCTGGCTCGTTTTTCCTCTATTGTTGATTGAGCAACAACAGAAGAAACAGCAATGAGAGCAACTAATAATATTATAAAAATGTAAGTATATCTTCTCATTATTTCCTATGATATTCTTTAGGTGCATGACATCCTACTACACATTTCCCGCCATCTTCAAATTTAGTAAATTTTATAGGTAATTCCCACTTAATTTTTCCAAATGGGACTGAAGTTCTAATATGTTTCTCTTGTGATGAAGCATGAACCTGATGGCACGCCTTACAACTTCGACCCTTAACATCTTTATTAACATGTAAATAATGAAGATTTCGGTCGCCATCTCTAAATGATGTTAAATTTGTTGTATTTTTGTCAAGTGCAAAGTTTTTATTATGGCATTCAAAACAAAGAGCATAATTTTCGGTCGCATATGACTTATAGAATTCTTCAGGAAAATAAGCTTTTAAAATAAGAGGATATTCTGATCCGTGAGGGGCATGACATGCAATACAGTCACCCTCTTTTACCGGACCATGTTTAAATGTTTGACTAGCAATATATTCTTTTAATTCGTTATGACAGCTTAAACACAGGTCTTCTTGTGCCAATGGAAATAGTCGTGGATTGTCAGATGCATGTGCATCGTGACAAGATTTACATTGACCGTCTGCTACAGGTTTATGTTGATAAAGACTTGCTGTAAAAGTTTTAATATCTTCATGACACGTATAACAGAGGTCAGGGCTTTGACTTGGAAGTAAGAATTCTGTTTTATTGGCATGTGGACTATGACAATTAGTACATCTCTCTTCTGCCGGTTTGTGTTTGTGACGGCTATTCATCTTATTTTCTTGTTCTTTATGACAATTGAAACAGAGCGTTTCAATTGGTGAAACAAGCTGTTTTTCGTTTGGAGATGCATGTGGATTATGACATACATTACAATCACCGGCTGCTACCGGACCATGAACAACGTTGTCATCAAATTCTTTAGAGTCATGACAAGTAAAACAAAGCTCACTTGCTTCTCCCTTAAGTGTATATTTAAAGTCTGATTGATGAGGGTCATGACAACCGGTACAATTACCTTCTGATACCGGAGTGTGGACAAAATTTTCAAGCATCATATCTTTTTGAGCTTCATGACA
>CALCCW010000099.1:0-4303 GCA_937900185.1 uncultured candidate division Zixibacteria bacterium
ATAGTTAAAGTGGTGTGAGGGGGGGGGGGGGGGGGGTTAGTTTTTTTTTTTTTTTCAAGCAGAAGACGGCATACGAGATATATCAGTGTGACTGGAGTTCAGACGTGTGCTCTTCCGATCTCTTAAGGGTTGTCTCATTTTTATAAACAGACAAATTTAAATCAGCTATTTCGACACCAAGTTCTCTTAATGGTGCTTCTAAAAATTTTACAATTTCATCTTTTAAATCAATTTTCATTTTGCACCATAAATTAAAGAGTGGGTTTTCACCCACTCAAGCCAATTAGAATAACATTAATATATACGAAAAGCAACTATTTTGTTATCATTTAAGCGTTTGGGCAACATTTTTTACATAATCCACAATATCATTCAAATCAACTTTTTCAATCTCATCAGACGACCTCAATTTCACCTCTACCTTACCATCTTTCAACGATTTAGCCCCAATTGTTACCCTAATAGGCATTCCAATAAGGTCAGCATCGTTAAATTTTACTCCTGCTCGTTCTGAGCGGTCATCAAGTAAAACATCTAATTCAGCCTCATTAAAATCGGCATAAAGTTTTTCGGCAGCAGCAACAATTTCGTCGTCTTTTAGGTTAAGTGGTATTATCTCAACAAGATACGGAGCTAATCCAACCGGCCAAATAATCCCACCGTCATCATGATAATGTTCCAAAGCTGCCTGAGGTGTTCGGGTAATTCCAATTCCGTAAGACCCCATAATCATAAGCTGTTCTTTACCGCTAGCATCTAAAAACTTAGCACCCAGTGATTTTGAATATTTAGTACCGAGCATAAATGTATTCCCAACTTCAATTCCTGATTTAGCCTCAAGTTTGGAATCACAATTAGGACAGCCGTCATCTTGCACCGTAGTTGTAATATCAAATATTTTTGATGCCTTGAAATCACGGTCAATATTGGCATTCAAAATATGTTTTTCATTTTCATTAGCACCAACAATAAAGTTTTTCATCTCTGCCACAAGCGGGTCGACAATGATAGTAACATCTTTTAACCCAACAGGTCCGGCAAAACCTACCGGAGCTTTTGTTATCTCTTCGACCTGGTCAGCATTGGCAGGTTCAAGTTCGATAGCTGCAACAGCATTTTTTAGTTTAGTTTCATTAACAGAACGGTCTCCCCTCACCAAAGCAGCAACCGGTTTATCATCTGCCATAAAGATTAACGTTTTCACAAGTTGATTTGTTTGGACTTTAAGGAATTCGGATACCTCTTCAATAGTTGCCGCCCCCGGAGTATCAACTATTTCGGTATCGACTCGTACTGAATCTGTATTCGGTTTATTTATGTCTCTACATACTGCTTTCTCTTCGTTGGCAGCATAGTGACAGTTAGGACAATGCAGAATTGTTTCTTCACCTGCATTCGTATCTACCAGCAGCATAAATTCATGAGCATTGGAACCACCCATTGCACCGGAATCAGATTCTACTTTCAGCACATCAAGTCCGGCTCTTTTAAAAATTTTAAAATAGGCATCGACCATTTTTTTATAAGATTCTTTTTGAGACTCTTCGGTAGCATCAAAAGTATAAGCATCTTTCATTATAAATTCTCTGCCCCTCATCAGACCAAAACGAGGACGGATTTCATCACGGAACTTAACTTGTATTTGATAAAGACTCATCGGTAACTGTTTATAACTTTTTACTTCACCGGCAACAAGATTAGTAACTGTCTCTTCGTGAGTTCCACAAAGAATCATTTCATGATCGTGACGGTCTTTCATAGTCATCAGCTCTTTGCCGACTGTATCATACCGACCTGTTTTTTGCCAAACTTCAACTGGACAGAGAACCGACATCGTGATTTCCAAAGCTCCTGCTGAATTCATTTCTTCTCTGACAATATTTGAAAACTTTTCGATGACTCTTTGCATGAGAGGTAAGTAAATATAAACTCCCGATGCTAATTTCCTAATATAGCCGCCTCGTAAAAGCAGTTGATGAGAGACCAGTTCGGCATCGGATTGGTTTTCCCGTAAAGTTGGTATATAAGTTTGACTCCAGCGCATCTAATTTATTCCTTAAATTCAATTGTTATTTTTTTAAATAATAAGTTTATAAGATATATAATTACAATTTGAAATCAACGTAAAAGATTGAGCTATTATTTGACAAACAGGGTAAATCTAGTGAAAATTGCAGTTTTCTATTGCTTTTAAGAGGAAGTTGTAATACCATCGACATACCAAAAACAACTGCCCCCGTGGTGTAATGGATAACGCGTTGGCCTCCGAAGCCGGCAATTCAGGTTCGACTCCTGACGGGGGTATTTTAAAAACATTATTAAAAATATGATAAAATACCAGACAAATACAGATACTATAACAGTTGAAAACATTTCCGGTTTTTTTGTTGGATGGGCAAATCCCCCTTTGCCAAAAACACTCCTTCAAATTCTTCAAAACAGTAGTCCTATTGTTTTAGCCATTGATGACTCAACCGACAATGTTATCGGATTTATAAATGCAGTTTCTGACAAAACTCTCTCTGCCTATATACCTCTTTTGGAAGTTCTCCCTGAATATCAAAAAAAAGGAATCGGCTCTGAGTTGGTTGAAAGAATTTTGGAGCAGCTCAAAGATTTCTATATGATAGACCTCTGTTGCGACGTTGAATTAAACAGCTTTTATAGAAAATTTAACTTTATCAAATCAAATGCCCAAATAATTAGAAATTATCAAAATCAGAAGAAATAATGCAATCCCTACAAATCCATAATTTGCTTTATAACCTAATGAAAATCACTTCATTAAATTCATAGAAAATAAGTGGCTATAATCGAACCGTAAAGAATTCCGACAGCTATTTGTGATTTCTTTTGTCCGGCACCTACTATAAACGCTAAGGCTGTAAACAAGAGTCCAATACCTATACGTGCTGTCCAGCGATTGAAATAGGTTGCATTAAAGGCATCAGCCAAAAGCAATAACCCTGAAATAATCAAAGACAGATAGAGCAGCCAGTTAAGTGATTTTTTAGGTACATTATTTTCTGTTTTCATGTTCATACTCTTTGAGAAAGTTTTCTATTCCTTTTGTGATTCCTTTGGCGACTTTTTTTCTGAATTTTTCAGTTTTTAAAAGAGCTTCCTGTTCGGGAATAATCATAAATGCTGTTTCGATAAGTATTGCCGGATACTGTGTTGGTCTGTTGACCGCCAAATTCCCATAATACAACCCGTAATCACCAAGTTTCGTCGCTTTGGTTAATTCACGCTGTATATTCTTTGCAAGATTTATTGAATGAGGATGATAATAGTATGTAGAGGAACCATTATTCACAAACGGATTAACCCCATCTGGAAGAGCATTGTTGTGCATCGAGATAAAAATATCAGCATGAGCAGCTTTTGCAATTATAGGACGGTCATATAAACCGACAGGTGAATTATCATCACGGGTCATAATAACCTTGGCACCTTTTGACTCAAGCTTTTTTTTCAGTTCAAGTGATAAGGCAAGATTTGCTTCTGCTTCGGTATATCCGGTAGGTCCGACTGAACCTTTGTCGGGTGAATGTCCAGGGTCAATGACTATTATTTTCCCTTTGAGTTTTTTTACATTGTCAGGTGCTTTATTTAATTTCAGATAAAAAGTGTTTCCCTCGTAATAGGTATCATATCCCCATAAATCTTTGGTAAGTATTATTTTTAGTTCATACAAGTTTTCTTCCGGTTGTGACCATGTTGCTATGTCTATCAGTTTGTCAGAAAAATCATAGCGTATCCAATCGGTATCTGAGGTAACTCCGAACAACTGAACTTTAATAGTCCGCCTGTCTTCTTCTATAATCCGAAAAGGATGTTTACCTCTTAATGGAAATTCCAATTTCACATATTTATCGGCTGATTCGGTTCGTATAACAGACAAGTAGGAATGAGGCGGAAGAATTCCTTTGGGCAGTTTTTCTACTGAATTTTTATTGATATATGCTTTTTGATTTTTAGTTAGCTCTGCTATATACCAATCTCCCTCGGAACCTGTTACGAATGCCTCTACCCCCTCAGGTTGAAAAATTGAAAAATATCCTTTTTTAGCACCATAACGAATTGTCTGCACTGAATCTGTGAACCTGACCGTAAACGGATATTCATTACTGTTGATTGAAAGCTTATAGGAACTTGTAAAAACTGCAGTGTCGTTTTGTTTTCCCTCAATTTGATGTAAGGACAATACCGATACACCGTTTGTGTCTAAAAGACGTTCTCTCATTTTTTCTATTGATGGATATTTGAGCAAGATCGGAAGAGCACACGTCTGAACTCCAGT
>CALCCW010000100.1:0-11570 GCA_937900185.1 uncultured candidate division Zixibacteria bacterium
TTTTTTTTCAAGCAGAAGACGGCATACGAGATATATCAGTGTGACTGGAGTTCAGACGTGTGCTCTTCCGATCTGGTCGGGCGAACATGGCTACCCTGGTGACGGCAATTATTTAGACTTCCACAAAAAACGTTTCCCCGGCGGTCATAGATATTGGGCGGTGACATCATCAAAAGCTGATTTAGCCGACAAAGTAGAATATAACCGTGAGTCTGCCTTAAACAGAATTCCTGAAAACTCTGACCACTTCGTCTCAAAAGTTGAAGAAATTTTAGAGGATTACTCAAAAGAAAATGGCAATGATGGTATTCTGATGGCTCCGTATGATGCTGAACTTTTTGGTCACTGGTGGTTTGAAGGTCCTGAATTTCTCAAAGCGACAATCAAAAAAATAGCATTAAGCAAAACTGTTGATTTAACATTCTTACAAGAACACCTTGAGAGAACAAAACCAAATCAGATTATCTCTATTCCTGAAGGAAGCTGGGGACAGGGAAATGGTCATTATATCTGGTTGAACAAACAAAATGAATGGTCATGGAAGCATATCTATGAAACTGAAGAAAAAATGTGTCGTTATGCCAAGTATTGGTATGAGAATCAAGACTCAAGAGATGAAGAACTCACAAAATTGATTAAACAAGCCGGACGGGAACTGATGCTTTTATCAGCATCTGACTGGCAGTTTTTAATTTCGACTTTTGCTGCTCGCGACTATGCTGAATTACGTTTACAGGAACATTTTGAAGATTTCAATAAGTTAGCATTGATGATTGAGAAAAAGATAAATGGTACTGCAATAAATAGCGGTGAATGGAAATTTTATGAGGACTGTGCTTCTCGTGACAGTTTGTTTGAAGAGATTGAAATTGAATGGTTTGCAAAAGTAGATTATCCGGCTGAGTAAAAACTCGGCTGGATGTCAGTTATTTGAATTACAGCATCAATTATTATAAGGATAACGAACTTTTACTGTCAAGATTCGTTGACCTTCGACTTTTGTAATTTCAAATTCTATATCGTTCCATTTTACCTTTTGTCCTTCATCAGGTACAGAACCGACTAAGTCATAAATAAGACCGCCAACAGTATCATAGTTCCCCTGATCAAACTCTGTACCTAAGAAATCCTGAAGAGTTTCAATAAGAAGGGCGGCATTTACTTTATATAGTCCGTTTTTAAGGCGGACAATATCATCCTCTTCAGAGTCATGTTCGTCCTGAATTTCTCCAAAAATTTCTTCAATAATGTCCTCAAGAGTTACTAACCCGGAGACACCACCATATTCATCGACAACAATAGCAATATGCTGTCGTTTTTGTTTAAAATCTTTGAGCAGTTCGCCAATGATTTTACTTTCCGGTACGATGAAAGGTTTGCGAAGATATTTAGCAAGATTAAATTTTTCCCCCGGTTCGGGAGGATCATTAAATAGGTCTTTGACATACACAAGTCCCAAGATTTTATCTATTGTTTTTTCATAGACCGGATATCTTGAGTGACCATCTTTTTTTATCAAGGTTTTTATATCCTTAAAGCTCATTAAACTTTCAAAAGCAACTATATCCATCCGAGGTATCATTATTTCTCTTGCAATCGTTTGGTCCAAAAGAAATATTTGGTTAATCATTTCTTTTTCTTCTTCATCAACAATTGTTTCACCAATACCGGCATGTTCGGCAACAGTTTCGATAGCTCTTTCAACAATGTCTTCTTTTTCTTCTTCTGAGACTTGTTCGTTTGAACCTGTTTTATCAATTATTTTTCGAAACAATTGTACAACAGGATAGAAAATTAAATATATAGGATAGATTCCCCAGAGATATTTTACCATCCCGGAGTTGATAGCTTTTCGAGATGAGTAACGAGGAAGAATTTCTACACAGATAATAAAAAGAATCCAAACTAAAAACAGACTGACAATGTTTATAGAAAAAATATTTACATTGTTTTTAGAAACAAAAGACTCGCCTAACAATACAGCAAAAATAGTGTTGACAATAAGAACAAATGATTTAAATATCTCAGAAATCTGCAAAAACGCTCTAGGGTCACCGGACATTTTAAGAAGAATTTTTTTACGGTACTTTGAAGATGCCGGAAGCAGAACTTCTATATCATCAGGATCAATATACACCGCAAGAGCATAGAGTGATATAATATAAGCAGAAAAATATCCGAATATAATTATTGCAATATAAAAAATTTCCATTACGCATATACCTTCGTAAGATATGTATCTTCTTTTGACTGCATCATAACAGCATCTTGCGGATCAATATGGTCATATCCCAGTAAATGTAAAAACCCATGACAGCACAAACGAATAATTTCCTCAGAGAGCGAGGCGTTATAGTCATGTGCTTGTTTTTGAGCAGTCGGAATAGAAATATATATTTCACCGAACAATGCATTTTCATCGACAGGTTCATCAATATTAAAAGAGAGAACATCGGTAGCAGAATTTTTATTTCTAAACTGTTTGTTTAGCTCTTGAAGTCTCTTGTCATGAGAAAAAATCAAATTTACACTTCCGCATGATTTTTTCGGAAGTTCCTTTTGATACATTGATTCAAACAAAAGTTGAATTAATTTTCGGGGAATTCTTACGTTATGCTCTTTAAAAATCTGCAGCCTCATCATCGGGACACATCTTCTTTGGAAGGATATTTTATACGGTGATGGAATGAGCCAATTAAGATTTGCGAGAAAGCATCCTTAATTTTTGATAAATCCTTGAGCGTCAACGGACATTCATCAAGTTCCCCTGATTCAAACCTGTCATTGATAATTCGTTGAATAAGAGCATTAATTCGAGCCGGCTTAGGGTCGTCAAGTGTTCGACTGGCTGCTTCAACCGCATCGGCAAGCATAGCAATACCTGTTTCACGTGTTTGCGGTTTTGGTCCGGGGTACCTAAATTTATTTGCCGAAACTTCATCCATTCCCTGTTCAACTGCTTTATTATAAAAATATGACTGCACCATAGTGCCGTGATGTTCTTCGATAAAATTTAAAACATCATCGGGAATATCTGCTTCTTCTCCTAATTTTCTTCCTTTTTTCACATGCGATGAAAGAATAATTGAGGACATTGACGGTGTTAGTTCTTCATGTTTTGATTTGAGTCCGAGTTGGTTTTCAACAAAGTACTCCGGAATTTCAATTTTTCCAATATCATGAAAATATGCTCCAACTCTTGCCAAAAGCGAATTCCCACCTATTGCTTTTGCGGCTGCTTCGGTAAGGGTCCCAACAATAATTGAGTGATGATATGTTCCCGGAGCTTCTAAAGATAAACGTTTTAAAAGTGGGTGGTTTAAATCTGATAATTCAAGCAGTGTAATATCGGTCGTAATCGAAAAGATAGATTCAAAAATTGGAAGTAGTCCGATAGCAAGTAATGGTACGATAAGACCATTGATAATCCCGTATCCTATATCTAATAAATAATCTTCGTTGGGAGTAAGTCGTAAATTTTCCATTAAAAGAATAAATATAGCAAAAGTAAAAGCAGTCGAATACATGATTCTAAAAAATTCTGAACGACGGCGTACATGACGTGATGTAAAACAGGCAACTGTACCGACAACAATTGTCATAAAAGCAATTGAAAAATCAAAACGATGTAAAATGCCTAATAGGAATGCCAACACAAAAGTACTTAATATCCCGACTTCAGCATCAAATAAAATTGTAACCATAATCGGCAAAAGAGCTATCGGATAAATATAATGTGATAGTTCAAAACTTGTATTAGCGTATGCTGCGAGATTTACAAGAAACAACTGCAGTGCAAAAACCAAAAAGAGAGCCAATAGTTTTGGATTAGACTGATAAATATCTTTTCTGAAATAAAATAAAAACAGATACAAAGTAATAAAGGCAGATAGAATCAAAAGAATTCTGGCAAGTAAGGGAATAAAAGTAGCCAGCCAGCCATTATCAGCATTTTGTGCCTGTTGAATTCGTACCATCTCACGCAGGATTCTTGCTTGGTGCTCATTTATTCGTTTACCGGCTGAAAGAATAATATCATTTTTATCAACTATTTCTTTAATCTTAGAAATAGATGCAATTTCAGACTGCACCTGTTTATTATAATCATTCATATTGATATGCAAGTTCGGCTGAATAAAGACCTTACCTATTCGGTGATAATATTTGACATCAATAGAGTCAGTAACATTAATACGGTTAAGAGCTTCAACCATATCAATATTGGCATTAGCTTCCGATTTGAGATCAGATCGTTTAAGAATACGCTGACTATTTTTATAACGTATCAAAATATTTTGGTTACGAGATTGCGGCAGAGAATAATGGTCAGGCAAAACGCCGACATTGTAGATATTATCTTTCAACACCGTTTTAAGATGACCAAATAAAATCTGTAAACTATCATCAGCTAACATAGATTTAATAGCAAAAGATGAAAGCATTGGATATCGTTTTGATATTATCTGCACAGGTAAAGAATCGGTCAGGGTAGAATCACTCTTCAGGACTTTCTGTAAAGAGTCAGTTAGTGCTTCCAAAGAATTTAACTGCCGAGTAATATTTCTAACAATCGTTGAGTCGTAATCAATAATAAAAGGAATCGACAGTTCAATATCTGCTTTTTCCTCCCGCAATTCACGGTCTGTTTTGTACACAGTAATTTCAAACGGTGCCAAGATATCTTCGCGTGCGATTTCACCTTTTTTTTGCATATCAAGAGGATCATACATTGATTCACCTTGATACAAAACGCCAACTAAGACAGAGAATAATATCAGCATCAAGAACTTAAATGTTTTTGAATGCAGCGAAATATTCTTTACCTGTCGTTCGCCGGTTTGTACTTTTAAAAGCCGTTTAATTCGGCGTTTTAATTTTAATAGTATTGAGAACATAGGGCGAATATCCTTTTCGCCTTTCTAAAACTTATTTGTTTTTTTCAAATTTTTCATACGCAGTAATAATTTTTTGCACTAACTGATGGCGGACAACATCTTTTTCTGTCAGATAAACAAATTCTATTCCGCGTATTTTTTTTAATATTTTTTGTACTTTTACAAGTCCTGATTTTCGTCTGTCTTCCAAATCAATCTGGGTTACATCACCGGTGATGACAGCTTTGGAGTTTTCACCGATTCTTGTAAGAAACATTTTCATTTGAGCATTTGTTGTATTTTGTGCTTCATCTAACACAACAAATGCATCATTGAGAGTTCGCCCTCTCATAAATGCAAGAGGAGCTATTTCAATAATACCGATTTCTAAAAGTTTTCTTGTTTTATCAGGCTGCAGCATATCATAGAGAGCATCATATACCGGTCTGAGATAGGGGTCAACTTTTGCACGAATATCCCCCGGTAAAAAACCGAGAGATTCGCCCGCTTCAACAGCAGGACGTGTAAAAACAATTCGATTCACACGTTTTGCTTTTAATTCTGCCACTGCCATTGCAAACGCTAAATATGTCTTACCGGTTCCGGCAGGACCAATAGAGAAAACAATATCGTTTTTGCTGATAGCTTCAACATATTTTGACTGCCCGATTGTTTTGGGTTTAATTACTTTTTTTAGTGAATTTGTTAACAATTCAGAAGTCGATATTTGGTCAGCAGGTCCCACACCGTCATCTTTAATCATAGAGATAGCATAAAGCACATACTGCTCTGAAAGAAAGTCGCTATTTTTAATACGAGTTACAAAATCCTCAAGCAGCCGTACAATTTTATCGATTTCATCCGGTTCTCCCTCAAGGGTTATCTTTTCACCCCGAACGATTATTTTACTTTGGAAACTGCTTTCAATCAATCGGAGAAAATGATCATTTTGTCCAAATAAAAATCTTTGGTCAATACCTTCTAAGGCAAATTCTTTTTTGTATGTTTCATTCAAAATAAGTCTATTCCTGCTCATTTTCTTTAAGGTTTAACACCAGCCCAAGTTCATCAAGTTGTTCCGAATCAATTGCTGACGGGGCACCATCCATAAGTGACATGGCATTGGCAGTTTTTGGAAATGCGATAACTTCACGAATTGATTCCGAGCCGGTCATAAGAGCCAGCAGTCTGTCGAGTCCGGCAGCAAAACCTGCATGAGGAGGGGCTCCATATTCTAAAGCAGTGAGCAGAAATCCAAACATATTTTCCGCACGGACATCATCAATTCCTAAGATATTAAGCACTTTCTTTTGTAAATCTTTTTTATTTATACGCTGACCGCCTGATGCAATCTCCCAACCGTTTATGACAAGATCATACTGAATAGCTCTTGCTTTTCTCCAGGGATGATTAACATTGGTACCGTCTAATGTAGAATCAAACCCTTCATCAATTAAAGCTAAATCTTCTTCATAAGGGTGGGAAACAATATTATGCATGGCATCAAACCGCTTACTCTCTTCATTGTAATCAAAAAGCGGGAATTCTGTTACCCAGAGAAATTTCCAAACTGATTTGTCTGTTAAGTTATGCTCTTTCCCAAGATGTAGTCGCAGTTGTCCGAGAATCGATTCGGTTTTCAACGATGCATCAGAGATAATAAAAAGAGCATCACCTTTTTCAGCTTTCGCATGAGCCATCAATTTATCTTTGACTTCTTCGCCAATAAATTTTAAAATTGGTGATTTATCTCCGGCTTCAGCAGATAGAATATAGGCAAGTCCGCCGGCACCGTTTTGTTTGGCAATGTCGGTAAGGTTGTCTATTTGTTTACGGGAATACGACCCACCGCCTTTTAAGAGAATTCCTTTAACCACTCCCCCTCTTTTCACATTGTCGGCAAAGACTTTAAAATCGCAGTCTTTCACAATAACAGAGAGATCAATAAGCTCCATACCAAACCGTAAATCCGGTTTATCTATTCCCCATCGGTTCATACATTCTTTGTATGTAAAACGTGGGAATGGTGTTTCTAAATCATAGTCGAGCATCTTTTTGAAAAGATCTTTCATCATTCCTTCAACAACGGCAAAAACATCATCAGGGGTCACATACGACATTTCCATATCAATTTGTGTATGTTCGGGCTGACGGTCGGAACGAAGGTCTTCATCACGAAGACATCGTGCAATTTGGAAATATTTATCAAATCCTGACACCATCAAAATTTGTTTATATAATTGAGGTGATTGCGGAAGAGCATAAAATTTACCGTTTTGTACACGGCTTGGAACAACGTAGTCTCTGGCACCTTCGGGAGTAGAGCGAATAAGAAGCGGTGTTTCAATTTCATAAAAATCGACTGAATCTAAATAATTTCTAATATGCAGACATGCTTCATGACGCATACGAATATTTCGCTGCATGGGAGCTCTGCGTAAATCCAAATATCTGTATTCTAACCTGAGAGCTTCGTTTGCTTTTGTTTCATCAGTGATTTCAAACGGTGGTGTTTTAGATTCTGACAGGATATAAAACTCGGTAACTTTTATTTCGATTGCTCCGGTAGGCATAGAATCATTGACCATACCATCGGGTCTGGGAATAACTTCACCTTTGACCGCAACTACAAACTCATGGCGAACTCTGCTTGCCACGACATGCATAGAGTCATCAATTTGTTCAGGGTCGATAACAATTTGAGTTTTTCCGAATCTATCTCTTAAATCTATAAAAAAGACACCGCCTAAATTGCGTTGTGAGGCAACCCATCCGTTGAGTCTTACATTTTTTCCATTATCATCAATTCTTAATTCACCACAGGTGTGAGTTCGTTTTAGTTCTGAAAAAGTCGGCACAAAATCCTCTCTAACTATTTGTTATCTATATATATATCGGCATATCTCAAAGTTGATTCAACCGCTGTTATTCTACCTTTGTCAAAAGGTATAGAATTTAAGATAAGATGTCAAGAAACCGAAAAAATCAAACGAAATTCATTTTAATTACGTTAAAACAGGTAAAAAACAACCATGAGACAGCTCATTTGCTTGACAATAGCATGGTATTATAGCTTTTTGGGACGTAATTGAACGGATAAAAATGTCGATATTACTACTATGAATTTATCACGATATTTTAAAGAAGAATTGGTCAAACTCGAGATGACCACTGTTATTGAACCTCTGGCAGAAGATATGTCTAAGGCAAAATGGCGACAGTCCGGTAAAGAATTAGTGCTTGATGAACTGGTCACTCTTTTAGAATCGGGAGTACGAATCGGCAACCGTACAAAGCTGCTTTTGGATTTTGTAAATCGTGAAAAAAAAGCTACAACCGGCATCGGTCATGGAATTGCTATTCCCCATATACGTTCTATGCAGGCAAAAGAGTTTTCTATAGCATTTGCCCGTTCGACAGTCGGATATGATTTTGACTCATTAGACGGAGAACCTGCTCATCTCTTTTTTATCATGGCAGCCCCGCCGTATGAAGATGACTTTTATTTAAAAGTATATAAATCACTTGTTGAAATGCTCCAGTATGATTCGTTTCGTGAAGAGCTGATGTCCATTCAATATGAGGGTGAACTCATTCGCTGCCTTCGTACAATGGAATAAATTAAAAACACCTATTAGAACATATTCATTCATTATATGGATTAAGGAATAGATGAAGCGACTTAATATTATTTTTTATACCATACCCGTACTTATGTTTTCCTTAATGTTCTTTCTAAGATATATTGACAATGACATCTTATGGGGAATTAATCATTTCAGATTCTTGGATAATTTCTATTTTATTATCTTAACTACTATCTTTTCCTTATTATTCATCCTTTCTCTTTCAGAAAAATATTCTAATAAATTTATTACGATACTCCAGCATGGATTAAATAGCAAAAAAACTACTTTTTTATTCCTTTCTATTATTAGCATAGCAATTTTTTATATCTTTCGTTGCAAAACATTTTTCTTAGGAGATGGATATATTTGCTTAAGTACTTTTTCATTTCAAAATTCATATTTTGTTAAACCCACAGAATTTTTATCTTCACATATCGTTAGATTTATACAATTTTTATTAGGTGAATATTCAAAAGATTCAGCTTTACTAGCTTTTCAATTATTATCATATTTTTCAGGTATTATTTTCTTATACTATATTTATAAAATAGTTTCCACGTTCGTCAATAACAAAAACATACAAACTTTAACATATTCTACCTTTATCTTCTCAGGAGTTTTACAATTATTTTTTGGATATGTAGAATTTTATCCGATTCTATGGGCTATTGCTACTTCTATATGTTATTATTCATTGCTTTACTTATCACAGCAAAAATTTCTATTAAGAATTATTCTGTTATACATAATTGGTTTATTAATACATACTCAATTAATTGTTTGGCTTCCGGCAATTATCTATATAATCTTAAACAACAACAAGATTACTCTTGGGTTAGAAAAAATCATCCGTAAAAACTACAACAATTCAATCGCTTGGTTTATGCTAATTTTATTTCTTTTTATAAGTTCACTATACTTACTTCCATCATCAAAATTTCTTCTTCCACTATTTACAGCTAAACCAGAAGCACCTAACTATTATGTTTTTTCATTAGCACATCTTATAGATATTCTTAATTTAACATTGTTAGTTTTCCCTGGTTTTTTAATAGTTGTTTTACTAAACATGAATAGATTTAAAAACAAATTTGACAAATTAGACATCCTTCTTATGTTAATATCAATACCGTCATTACTGTTTCTTCTTCTAATAGATCCAGAGTTAGGTTTAGCAAGGGATTGGGACTTGCTATCTCTGACAATATTTGCTCCCATGTTGTTTTTGTGTAGACGACTTGATGCATCAGACATAAAAATTAGAAGCAATCATATTCTTCTTTATACTAGTCTAAATTTAATTCTATTAACAGCTTTTATTACAATCAATAATAATAAAGAATTTTCCAGTTTACGATATAAGAGTATAATAAGAAACTATGAAGGCATTAAATTTTTTAATAGTTGGAGTATTCTTTCAGATTATTATAACAACAATGGTGACATCAAATCTCGAAAAAAATTAGATATTGAGATAGAAAATAGATTCCCCGAGTTTATAGAATCTTTAAAAGCTCAGCAATATCTATTTACTAACAAACTTGATAAAGCTTTAGCAATATCTAATAGGCTGGTATCAGCTTACCCGAACCACCCTAACTTCATAGATATACAAGGTAAAATTTTCTTCAAAAAAAGAAAATACGATAGTGCTGAATATTATTTCAATAAGGGCTTAGCTATTCAGCATTACAATGCCTCTTTTTTGTTTGAATTAGGAAGGATTTATTTTGACCAAAATAAATTAAACAAAGCGGAATCTTTTTTAAAACAAGCTGCAATTATAAATCCATTGAATGAAACATCAAATGAAATATTGTCAGCTTGTTATATAAAACAGAATAAATTCCCCGAGACCTTGGAAATAGGTAAAAAGATATTATCTCAAGATCCTAAATCAGCATCAGGTCATTTTATAATGTTAAGATATTACTATTTTCAAAATAAATTACAATCAGCAAAAATACATTACAATTACTTCTTGAAATATGGTCAAAGTAGATTTGACTATTCTTACATAAAAAACAAATACAAACATCTAAATGAAAAATAATAGTCGTAGATCTGGTTTGAAATCGTCAGGTTTCAAAATCGAGAAACCCGACAACCCTCACAATTATCCTTACCTCCTCTCCGGCAAAGCCGGAGTCAAAAATGTAAACAAGACAACAGACATTTACGATTTCAATTTGTATTAAAGAGAAGGAGTAGTATGAAAGCTTATATGTTTTTCTGTCTGTTCTTTCGCCTAGGCGAACAAGCGGAATAAGGAACTGACAGAACGTGAAAGTAGACAAAACGGTTAATGGCAGAACCACTAAAGGGTTCTTCCCTACTATTCATACTAAAATATCTGAATTATTTTCTTCTTTTCAAAGTGCGAACCAATTGGGCGAATTTTAATATATGCATTCTGATTCCAAGCCTTGTTTAAATCGGTCGTTTGAGAGTTCCCTCCCGATGCCCCGATTTGGTACATATCATCTAAACATATAACAACATGATAGGCTCGTTGTTTATCATTGAGATAAAACAGCAACGCACCTTTCTCGGGTTTCTCTAATTCTTTTGCATCTGAAAAATAACGCATCAGTGAATCAGCAGTAAAATCAGCATGTTCACGACTAAGTCCGACAGTTTTTAAACATTCAAGCACAAAACCGGAGCAGTCAAAACCGGATGGGTCATCACCTCCCCATCGGTATGGCGTTCCAAGATAAGCAAGGGCGGTTTTTAAAAACCACTTGAGAGAATTTTGTTTGTTCACAGAAAAGCGGATACAGTAGTAATCTACTATGCAGTTGTAGTGAAAATGTGATTTATTCGTTCCCGCATCAGACATCATGCTCTGTTAGTTTTGTTTTTCCAAATTTTTCAGAGACAAAAACACCTATTGTAATCAAAATTGCTCCTAAAGATCGGAAGAGCGTCGTGTAGGGAAAGAGTGTAGATCTCGGTGGTCGCCGTATCATTAAAAAAAAAAAAAATAAAAACAATAAAAAAAAAAACAAAACATGTGATTTTCTTGTGTTGAGCACATTCCATCCATTTTTTTGTACCACTTTAA
>CALCCW010000101.1:0-6844 GCA_937900185.1 uncultured candidate division Zixibacteria bacterium
GGATATGGAGTAGGGAGGAGTATAGATGGATGAGGTGGTGATAGTGCAGTAGGAGTGAGGATGATGGGAGTGAGTGTGTTTTGTTTTTTTTTTTTTCTTATGTATTATTGTTTTTTTTTTTTTTTCAAGCAGAAGACGGCATACGAGATATATCAGTGTGACTGGAGTTCAGACGTGTGCTCTTCCGATCTACAACCCATATAATAGTTATAAAGACAGAGTATGAACCTAATTCGACCGAACCAAATGGCGTAGTTAAGTACTCAACCTCTACTCCACCCAAATATAACAGCAACGCTGCGGCTATTTGTGCTGTCAACTTTATCCAAGCAGATAAAGGCTTTAAGTCATCGGAAAGACCAACCAACAAAATAATAAGCGAACCTAA
Organism: uncultured candidate division Zixibacteria bacterium; assembly: GCA_937900185.1. GTDB lineage: Bacteria > Zixibacteria > MSB-5A5 > GN15 > FEB-12 > QQUK01. Next base: position 389 of record CALCCW010000101.1, read on the forward strand.
AAAGACAAATAATATAATTTCAGCTAAACCGCTAAACATATCTGAAAAGATAAACTGACTTACAAAAATTGATATCCAGACAGAAATAAATAAAACAACTCCGCCTAAGAGTGGAACCGGTTTTTTATGTCTTTTGTGTTCCCCCGGATAGTCTAAGATTTGATATTTGTTACTTATTTTAATTATAAAAGGAATTAAAACAAGGGCAGCAACTAAACTGACAGTAATAGAAATAATTTCAAACAAATAGGACATTTTTAAGTTCTTATCTTTTTGGCAGAAATATTGAAAGTATAAAATTTCCGCATAATATAATAGGTAAGAACAATATAGAAAAACCTCCGGGAAAATGCTTTAAAAAATATTTCCAAACTGACAGATGGTGATAATAATTTCGTATAAAATGCCCCCCCGAACTGCCTTTTCCCCATAGATGTACTCCACCTGCTTGCGGGATAAAGTAATTAGAATAACCTAATAGATTTAGTCGATAAGACAAGTCGGTATCCTCCATATACATAAAAAACCGTTCGTCAAACATCCCGACTTGCATAAATCTATCTTTTTTCACAGCCATAAAAGTACCTGCCACAGCATCGACTTTGGTAACTGCTTCATAATCAGGAAGCGTATAATATTTTTCTGTTGGAAAAAATTTTGAAAGAGCTGAACCGCGCGATAAAAAGATATTTGTTGTGTCAGGAAAATTACGGCAAGTTGCCTGAAACGAATCATCAGGAAACCGCATACGACCTGAGACAGCACCAACATTTTCCGTTTTGTGCATAAAATCTATAAGATTATCAAGACTGTCAATATCAATTTCTAAATCGGGATTATAAAACAGGCATAGTTCCCCATTGGCATTTTTAACACCAAGATTACATGCTTTGGCAAACCCTGCATTATAGTTATTTTTGATAATACGAGCATGAGGGAAATATGCAAGGACAGTTTCTACAGAATTGTCAGTAGAATTATTATCAACCACAATCAATTCAAAATTTTTATTTAAAGATTTTGTCAAAGAGATTAACGACTGTTCTAAAGCAGGGAGAGAATTAAATGTTACGAGAATTATAGACAACTCAATATGATTACTCAAAACAGATCAACTCAATTTTCCAAATATTGATTTCAAACGCAGCATCCAGACCATCCATATAGCTTCCCGCATGATTTTTTTTGACATTTTTGATGTACCTGCCACACGATCCATGAAAATAATCGGGATTTCTTTAATTCTAAATCCTTTTTTCCATGCCCGCATAGTCATTTCGATTTGAAAAGAATAGCCAGATGCCTTAACATCATCCAAATTGATAGCTTCAAGTACTTCCCGTCGAAAACATTTATATCCACCGGTAGCATCTTTGATAGGCAGACCGGTGACAATGCGAGTATACATGTTGGCAAAATAGGATAATAATAAACGTGACATGGGCCAGTTGATAACATTCACACCGGAAATATATCGAGAACCTAAAACCAAATCGTTGGTCTGAATTTCTCTTAAGAAATCTCTAATATATTCAGGTCCGTGAGAAAAGTCAGCATCCATTTCAAATATATAATCATACTCATGTTCAATAGCCCATTTAAAACCGGCAATGTATGCTTTTCCAAGACCTTCTTTGTTGGCACGGTGTAAAACATTTACTTTTTCTTCTGCTGCTGCAAGCTTGTCAGCAATCTCACCGGTACCGTCAGGAGAACTATCATCCACAATCAATACATTAACTCTTGCATCTAAAGGAAGCACCGCATGCACAATTTTTTCAATATTATCTTTTTCATTATAAGTGGGAAAGATTATTAACGCCTGTTTGGAATGTGACATAATTTATGCTACCACTTCTTTCTTTTTTCTTCTATAATCAGTCACAAAGTAAAAACCAATTATAAGTATCAGATATAAAGCTGTCAAGTTTGTCAAAAGTTTTCCTAAAGCATATCTTCGTGATTCAAATTTAAAAACCACCTCTTTAGAGCCTGCCGGGATTTCGACTGCCCGAAATGTTCCATACGCTCTCAATATTTTGCCCGGTTTTCCGTCAATAGAGACTTTCCATGCATCATAATAGTTATCGGTCAAAACAAGTATTTTGTTTTGTGAAACTAACAGATTTATTGTTACAGCATCGGTTGTATAGTCAGAAATCCACGCCGAATCAGTACTCAGAGAGTCATGCATATATGACAATTCCGGTTTTTCTTCTAAGAAGACCGTCTGCAATAGACTTTTAGGTGTATTTAAAATAGTATTATTCATTTTATCTATATTTTTAAAAACCTGAAATTGGTCAGCTAAAAAGACTCTTGGCAGAGCATTATCATTTTCAACAATTTGAATTTGTCCAAAATTTGCAGCTTGAAAAACAGGCTTATCTCCGAAATATCCATCAGGGAAGTTTTGATTTGACGGAAACAGAAGATATTTTGCACCTACAAGATTAAGAAAGTTCGGATTGGCTTGGTTCCGTTTGTTTGGACCGCCAAGCAGTTTATCATACCATTTTAACTGGTTTCCATGATACCCGACAACCACGTCGACTCCAAAATGAGGAAGGAAATCTTCTTTGATAGTTCCTCCGACAAAATTCATCACTCTAAATTTTTCTTTTTTCTCCGTAAAAAAACGAGTAAACTGATTTTCCGACCATATTTGATTTTGGTCAGTCGTAGAAACAAATCGTTTATTAAATCGAACAGAATTTACGACCGGTATTAAAAGCATTCCGCATAGAATGACAATAGATGCTTTTTTAGATTGATACATCCAAACAGCTCCTGCCGCCAAGGCGGTACACAAAAATGATATCCACAACCCTGATTGAATAGAAGAAAGGTTCATATAGGCAACATCTGCTTTGGAGACTCCCTGCTGTACCATAGTTTGAGATGCATTTGAATAAAAAAGAGACATCCAACCGTTTAGCATTCCCCTGCCGTCCATACTGTATAACAATGCCAGGACAAAAAGCAGAAGCGGAAAGCCAAACAGAAAGATTTTAAATCTTATAAGAATTTTATCTTTAAATGATCGGCTGTCATCGATAATTTTCTGCACTCCCATACCTGCAAGCATAGCTATTGAGAAAGAAAATAAAAACATAATCATCGAGGGTGCCCGCAATGACTTTACTTTGGGTATCAAATAAAAGAAAATTTTAAACAGTGGCGTTGTCGCTCCCAAGGCATAGACAAATGCAAAAAGAGCCAACCCCGCAAAGAAATATGATTCCTTTTTCCTGACAAAGAAAAGAGCGAGCAGTGCCATAAAAATTCCGACAACACCGACCGACTCTGAATTATCTTTAAAAACATTTTTCCCCCAGTAAATAGTTGAACGGCGATAATCAGGGTTTGCACTATTCACTCCTGAAAACTCAGGGACAAGTAAAGAAAATGCCTCTTCTTCATGAATCGACCATGAGGTTGCCCAATCCCATCCTGATTTAGAATCAGCACGCGGAGAAAATTCGGTTGTATATTTATATCCGGGGTAAAACTGTATCGCCGACAGAAGCAGCCCAATCACCACAGCATAGGTCGTCAACATGGCAGGTCGTAAAAATCCCGGAACAGATTTTGTTGCGATAAAATTTGTTATCAGTTTAAAAGCCGCAAAAAATGATATTGCCCAAAGGGTATAATATGACATCTGAGGATGAGGCGATAAAATAATAACACCAATAACTAATCCAAGCATCGAAAAGTTGAACAGAGACTTAAATAACTCTTTTGATTCAAATCCCCGCTGAGTAAATAGAATTGTTAAGGGGAATAAAGTTGTGACAAATATCTTGCCGTCATGCCCCGGAGCAACAAGTGAAATTAAGTACGAAGCAAACATATATGAAACAGCAGACATCAATGATGCAACTTTAGAAAGTTTAAACTCTCTTGCACAAGAATACATAAAAAGACCGGCTAAGAAGATATGTAAAATCAGCACAAATCCTAAAGATCGATAGATAGAGCCAAAATATTTTAAAAATGAAAGAGGATAAAAAATATCACCGTGGAATGCTTCCACATATGGCATTCCTCCAAAAATATACGGATCCCATTGAGGAACAGCACCATGCTGCCAAACAGAATCGACCAAAAATGAACGGAAGAAAATACCAGCCTGAATAGTATCTGACCCATGAAGCATTAAAGATGAGTCGATAAATGACCAAAACAGAACAATCAAAGCAACAGCTATCCCGATAAAAGCGACCGGTGTAAAATAAGGTGAGTTTTCAGGGTCAAATGATTTTGATATATGTATAGTATTTACTTTAGGTTTCTGTTTTTTTGCCAACCGTTTCTCCTATCTCATTCCATTTATTTCAGAATATCATTTTGTATCAGTACGTTTCTTTATCATTTTCCTGCGTAAATCAGTTAACTCTTCTTTTATTGCAGTTTGTCCTTCTGCCATAAAACCCATAAGAAAAAGCCCAAACCCTAAGCCGATTAAGAGAATGACCAGATATAAAAGGGGCTCCTGAGTTTCATTATGCCAATATTTTAAATAGACAGCCCATAACCCAACAAGGAGACCTAAAAAAATACTCGCACTGCCAATTAAGCCAAAGAAAAGAAGCGGTTTTTTCAAAAATGTAATCTGAAATTTCACTGCCACCATATCAAGTACTCCGATAGGAATTCTCCAAATTGAAAATTTAGATTCTCCCCATACTCGATCATATAATGGAATTTTTGCTTCTTCTACTCTGTATCCTTCATCGGCGGCTAAGACAACAATATAACGATGCCAATCTTCACGTAAAAATATTTGTTCGACAACTTCCCGTTTGAAAGCTTTTACTGAATTTAAGTCATGTACTTTCAGATTAAATATTTTTCGTGATATCCAATTATATACATTTGAAACAAATTTTTTATTGTACGCACCCTGTTTCCAACCGGTGCATACATCGGCACCCTCGGCAATCGGTTTGATAAGTGAGGGTATATCTTCCGGTTTATACTGTAAGTCAGCAGGATAGAAAACAAAAACCTCCCCCTTGGCAGTTTCAAATCCGGTTTGTAAAGCCGCTGTTAAACCGCGATTTCTTTGGTGAGCGGCATAACGGACAAAACTGTATTTTTCAACACATTTTTTTATTACTTCTAACGTATTGTCAACAGAGCCGTCATCAATAAAAACAATTTCTGAATCAAAAGGTACATTTTTCAGCATATCGTCATACTGTTTACAAAATTCCTCAATATTTCCCTCTTCATTGAATGCCGGAACTATAGTAGAGACTGTAAAATCATAATTTTGCATATATATTAATTTCTCTGTTTAACTCTTACTGAGTTTTTCCAATTCTTGTTTTAAGCGTGAAGTGGTAGGAGCAAATTTAATTGCTTCCTCATAATAATGTTTTCCTTCAGCCTTATACAGCTCGCTATTAGTTTCGCTGAATCTATCCTGATAAAACTTAGCCAGTCTTGCATTAAGATTATAATTTGTTGGCGAAAATTCAACTGCTTTTTTAAACATCATTTCAGAAAGCTGATAAATTGAATCTTTTTCTGCCGCCTCGGCTAAAAATGTATAACATGTTATATTATCGGGATTTTTGCCAATAATTTCAACTGCTAAATCATTATTTATCTGCCCATTACCTTCATCATATTCTGCCACCAACCGTTCATACGGTGAAAGCTGATAATTGTCAGCAACTGCATTACCTGTATAACCGGCAATTCGGTATACTCTGACCTTTTGAAGTCCTATATGGTACGTCATCAATAATTTAGCAGAATCCATTAAAAATGGATAGTCTTCTTTTGCCCGTTTTTCATTCCCATTATCTAACAATAAGTGGGTAATAGGATTATTTTTAAAAAATTCAGGGTCTGCTTTTGTTACACCAAACATGTGAATAATTGTTCCGATTTTATTTTCAGCTGTAAGCGAACCGGCATATGGACCGGAGACAACTGCATTTTTTGAGAGAATAAAACCTAAATCCACAGAATTATCACGTGCTGTAAATGTCGGTCTTTCAGCCCAAAAGAGATAATCACTGATATTAGCAAAACAGACCAGCGAAATAATCACAATTGGCAATAAATAGCAAATTTTCGAATGGAAGATATGCTTATATTTCCGAAACAAAATAATTCCGCCAAACACTAATATTGAGAAAAAAACAGTCCATATGGCTGTCATCAGTTTATAATCATCATAGAAAAATGAACCGCCAATTGCTGAGATATACGAATTGTAAAATTGATAGATAAGAGGAAAGAATATAATAAAAATAATAGGAGATCGGAAGAGCGTCGTGTAGGGAAAGAGTGTAGATCTCGGTGGTCGCCGTATCATTAAAAAAAAAAAGTAGGGAAAGAGTGTAGAACTCTTGAGGGCTGGCAAACTACACATCTTACTAATCGTAACTCGGTAGAGCGTCGTGTCGCTATCTGTCTTAGTACCCCGATCTCACC
>CALCCW010000102.1:0-3179 GCA_937900185.1 uncultured candidate division Zixibacteria bacterium
TCTGTGCATAGAATATATTTTATTTTTTTTTTTTTTTTTCAAGCAGAAGACGGCATACGAGATATATCAGTGTGACTGGAGTTCAGACGTGTGCTCTTCCGATCTATATTACCAATACAAACCGGAGCAATGACAGATTCTTTTCTGAACTCTTCCCTGTCATAAATATTTGATAAATGAACCTCAACGGTATCAATACCAACCGCAGAAACAGCATCACGAATCGCATAACTATAATGCGTAAATGCCCCCGGATTAATAATCATACCGTCAGCTTCAAAACCGTTATTATGAATATAGTCGATAATATCACCCTCAGAATTTGATTGAAAAAACTGAAGCTCTAATTGCATGTCTGAGGCTAAACTTTTGAGATGCTCATTTAAATCATCTAATGATTTGTTTCCATATATATGCGGTTCACGTTTTCCTAAAAGATTAAGATTCGGACCGTTTACAATTAATATTCTAATCATTGTTTACTCCGTATTTATACAGATGAAGCATTTGCTCAATTGACTCTTCTAATTCTTTTTGAGTAACACTGTTTATTATTATCGGTTTTCCCATACTCTTAAGTAAGATGAAATTCTGTTTAGAGTCAATCCGTTTTTTGTCGTTTAACGTTGCCTTTTGAATGTTTTTGGCATTAAGCTTTTTATGAGGTACATAACTTAACGTATTAGCAATTAGTTCAAGATAATTATCTAATGTTTTACTTGAAGTATACTTCAAATTTACTGATAACTTACCGGCAGTTACAAGCCCTAAGAGAACAGCCTCACCATGTAGAAGTTTGCCGTATCCCAAAGATTTTTCTATCGCATGTCCAACGGTATGCCCAAAATTTAATAACATTCGTTTGCCACTCTCCCGCTCATCAGCTTTTACTATTTTAGCTTTATATTCTGCTGATAGCACTACCATACGGTATAGTGCTGATACATTATACAAATTATCTTTTTTAAGAAATGCAGCAGCCGTATTAAACACATCATTTCCGATAAGCCCTGCATATTTGACAATTTCACCAAACCCGGCAATAATCTGACGAGATGGTAATGTTTGTAAGTACATGATATTTGCAAAGACAAACGACGGCTGCCAAAAGGCACCTATTAAATTTTTCCCTGCTTTATGATTGATACCTGTTTTACCGCCAATCGATGCATCGACCATCCCCAAAAGAGTTGTCGGAACCGCTCCCCATCTGATACCTCGTAAAGTAGTTGCGGCAGCATAACCGACAATATCAGTTGTCACTCCCCCTCCGACAGCCAAGATAAAATCAGTACGGGATATATTTTCAGAAAGCAAATACGAGTATATTTTTGACAGCTCTTTTTCAGATTTTGTTTTTTCACCTGACGGAATAATAATTTCATTGTAATCAAACTTGCTTTTAAATTCTTTTGATAATCGTTTTCCGTGTAAGGCATAAAAATTGGCATCATAAAATACAAACAATCTATTACGCTTTACTTCTTTTTTGAGAAGTTGAATCAACTGTACAACAGAATTTTTGCTGACTATAATAGGGTAACATCGGTTTTTGAGTTTTAAGTCAATCAGTGCCATTTAATTTAACTTCCCTATAATTTCAGTTACAAGTTGTAAGACTGTTTTAGATTTTATAGCTATAGTTATATCAGTAGTTTTATAATTTTTAAATCTTTTTTTCATAAGCGATTGAATCTGTTTTTTCAATTCTACGGCTGTTAATTTGCTATTTGAATTGTTATCTTTTAAAAGCGGACGGTCAGTTTTTGATTTTATTCGTTTATATATTTTTTGCTGACAGGCTGAAAGAAAAATCGAAACACCATGTTCTTTAACACAATGACGGATTTCTTTATTTTCAAATGCCCCACCGCCTAAAGAAACAACTTTTCGTTTGTTTCTTTTATTGGAAACTTTTTGCACCATCTCTACTTCTAAAAATCTAAAATAAGTTTCACCTTTGACTCTGAAAATATCTACTATTTCTTTTTTTTCTTTTTTCACAATTTCAGCATCAATATCAAAAAATGAGGCGTGCAGTTTTTCGGCTAATTTTTCACCAATGGTTGTTTTGCCTACACCGGAAAAACCGATAAGGTAAATTGTAAAATATTCAGGTAACACAACTATGCTCCAAAGACTTGCTTATAGATAGGCTCAAACTCGGTTTTTATACCTGTCCATAAATAGAACGAACGTAGTGCCTGTGCGACAAGCATTGCTGAACCATCTAAAGAATGTTGGGTTTTAGATTGTACAAATTCCATACATTTGTTATCAGCATTATAATTTAAGTCATAATAGATTTTTATAGTCCGCATATCGCATTTAGATGGAAACGGCATCACATCGGACATATTCCACCCTCCGAGAGGCGTACAATTGACACATATCGCATACCGTTCAACCTTTGTGTAGTTATCAAAAGTAAAACCGCGAATATGCAGTCCTTTTAAATCAGAGGGAATAGATTCTTTAAAAAGCTGTATTTTCTTTTCATCTCGTGTGACAATCACGAAATCTTTGATCTCATAATCGGTAAAGAGAGCATACAACGCTGCCTTGGCTGCACCACCTGCACCAAAAATAAGTGCCTTGCCGTGCTTTAGTTTTTCAGAAAATTGTCTTAATGGATATGAAAATCCAAAGCAATCAGTATTATAGCCAAAACGTTTTCCATCAATAAGTCGAATAGAATTAACCGCCTCAATCGCATGAGCCACCGGAGCAATTTCATCTAAAAAACTGATGACACTTTTTTTATATGGAATAGTGACTGAAAGTCCATCAACAGCACTACCAGTTATAGATTGAAATTTTTGGTTAAACTCATCGGGACAGATATTAAAAACCTCACAACTTCCATCTATGTCGTGCTGTTTAAAAACAGCCTTAAAAATATCAGCTGATTTTGAATATGTAACATTGTTGCCGATTAATCCAAACCGAAATTTTTTCATAGGTTGGTAACTTTTTCCAGTAGTTCATAAAATTCAGGACAAGAAATGAGATCGGAAGAGCGTCGTGTAGGGAAAGAGTGTAGATCTCGGTGGTCGCCGTATCATTAAAAAAAAAAAATACAGAAACGCGAACTCATGCTGACAAGCCTCTTCTATCTCCATACACCCCTCACATGACACATCACCTTCACACAGCAATTACCCGCTTCCCCCTCAATC
>CALCCW010000103.1:0-3647 GCA_937900185.1 uncultured candidate division Zixibacteria bacterium
TCAAGCAGAAGACGGCATACGAGATATATCAGTGTGACTGGAGTTCAGACGTGTGCTCTTCCGATCTTTAATTTTGGGGAATAATGCTTCACCTAAACTTTTTTGTCTTTTATCTTCTGTACTCATAAGTAGTACAAACGTACTATAAAAGAGTACGGCTGTCAAGTGTTAATTGTACTAATATGTAGTACAAATGTACTCAATAAGAGTACAGAAATGTCATTTAGTAGAAAAAAGGTTGTTTAAAGGCTATAATTCAGGAAGATTGAATTTTTGTCTATATTTATTAAATATCATTAGTTCATCAGTTGATAATTCTTCTTTTTTCAAATCCCAGACAGCAGGTTCTTTTTCAGGCATATTTAATAGATAGCTGTTTTTAGCAACTAAATCTAATAATTCTTCTATATCAGATTTAAAATTTGTACTTTGAAAAGTAAAGAATGATTTGTCAATATATTGTCTATGTGTTTCTGCCCAATCTATGCCTAAACTTAGAAAATGAAAATATTCATTGATTAAACTATTTACCTGTTTCAATTTTTGATTAATTATTGGAGCAGTAATAGAACCATCATAATGTGTATTTTGAGTTTTATTTTTATTAAGATGAGCAATATTTATGTGTCTTTCATTTTCAAGAATATTTTTATATGGTTCAAGTCTATTATAAAAATCTATTTTTTTATAGCCCCTAATAAAAATCTGTTTATTAGATTCTTTTATGAATTTATTTTCAATATTTTCTCTAAAATTATCTAATGTAAAAACATCTTTTCTACGGTCTAAACTAATTTTATTGATAATTAAAACAAGTGAATGATATGAACCTCTAAAAAAATAATCCCAAATGTTAGTTGAAGGTTCCGTAAATAAATAAAATGGAAAGTCTTTTAACCTTTCGCATATATGCAAGTAAGAATTTAAATTATAAATTTCATTAAGAAGTATACGATGTTGTTCCCAATAAGTCGTAATCCATTCTTTTTTTAATATCTTTTCAGGTAGGAAATTATTTTCTGACATTCAAATATCCTACACCAATCTTGCTCGTTTGGACAAAAAAGCATACAATGCCTTGTCAAACGGCATCGATGTATCTATCGGAACATAGTCGATATTGCTTGCTCGGCAGGTCGTTGCGATTTTGTCTGAGAATTCTTGTACTTGCGAGGCAAAATCTTTTTTGATTTGATACGGTAAAGTTGTAATTTCTTCGCCAGTTTCCATATCTTTAAAAATTGCTTCTTTTGAGAATGCAAAGTCCCGTTCGCGTGGGTCTAAAATATGAAAGACTATAACTTCGTGATTGTTATATCTAAAATGTTTCAGCCCAGACAATATCTTTTCCGGTTCATCAAGTAAATCCGACATCAAAATTATCAAACCCCTGCGTTTAATACGTTCCGCCATTTCATGCAGAGCTGCTGAGATATCGGTCGACTCCGAAGGAACCTGTTTGGCTATCTCATTGAGCAGAATATGCAGATGTCCTTTTTTAGAACGGGGTGGAATATACTGACGAATCTTCTCATCAAAGGTCACCATCCCGACCGCATCACGCTGTTTCAAAAGCATATATGACAACGCTCCCGACAACATACCGGCGTAGTCGAGCTTATGTACCCGATTTTCATCAGATGTATACGCCATCGATTTTGAACAATCCAAAAGAAGATACGCCTTCAGATTGGTTTCCTCTTCATACTGTTTAATATAATAACGGTCGGACTTGGCGAAAACTTTCCAATCGATATCGGAAATATTATCTCCCGGCATATATTGACGGTGTTCGGCGAACTCAACCGAGAACCCATGATAGGGCGATTTATGCATACCGGCGATAAACCCCTCGACAACTAATCGTGCCTTGAGGTCCATCCCTTTAAGTTTGGATACAATTTCCGGTTCTAAATATTTTCTATAATCATCTGACATACTGTTTCTTTCAATGTCATTCCTGCGAAAGCAGAAACCGAGTCTTGTCAGGTCTCGGGGAGACCTGACCTACTTTTCTATCTTAAGGAGAACCCTTCGACAGACTCAGGGTGACAAATTGAAATATGTCATGCTGAGCTTGTCGAAGTATGTTCCTTATTTTTCTTCTACAAAAATTTTCACTGATGGTTCTTTGTCTCCGTTTGAAATTGATGCCCGATACATCCCCGGCGTGTTCATCGGCATTGCAATATTACCATCTTTATCAATCGCAATAATACCACCGGAACCATCTATTGCCGACAATTTAAAAATTGCTTCATTTGCAGCATCAGCAATTGTAAGATTTTTATAATTCATCATATCAGAAATATCTTTGGCAGTAACAAGACGCATAAAATATTCACCATGTCCGGTTGTTGAAACCGCACAGGTTGCATTGTCTGCATAAGTTCCCGCACCTATCATAGGAGTATCACCGATACGGTTATATTTTTTATTTGTCATGCCTCCCGATGAGGTCGCTGCCGCAAGGTTGCCGTCTTTATCCAAAGCAACAGCACCGACAGTTCCATGTTTGCTGTTGTCACCGTCGTGGTCTAAGATAGCTTTTTCGGTATCATTATTTTTAGCAACTTGTAGTTGGAACCATCTTCGTTTGGTGTGAAAATATTTTACATCAACCAGTTCAATGTTATGTTGTTTGGCAAATTGTTCGGCACCATCTGATGCAAGCAGTACATGCTCAGATTTTTCCATAACTGTACGAGCGAATATTATAGGGTTCTTAATATGACGAAGAAGTGTCCCGCATCCGCAGGCATGAGTCTTACCACACATGATAGAGCTATCCATTTCGTTGGTTTCGTCGTGGGTAAAGACCGCACCTTTGCCGGCGTTGAATAATTCGGAATCTTCCATAACAACGACAGCAGCTTGGACAGCATCAAGAGAGGCTCCGCCATCTTTTAAATTATTGTATCCTGATCTAATAGAAAGTGTTAGTGCTGCACGGAATTCTTTTTCAAGTTTAGGTGAGAGTTTTTCTCGTAGAATAGTCCCCGCACCACCGTGAATTACAATTCCGAAATTATTGTTCATGTTGAGGCTCAGACAGTTTAAACAAATCTATAATTATCAAAAAACACATATACGGAATAATAACCAATAATGCCACTCCGCTTAGTGCCAGTAAATCATCAAAAATCGAAAAGAATCCTGCACCCGTTAATCCGACTGTATGCACAAACACGGTAATACCAAACAGCCAATAAACATATTTTTTTATTTTATCTTTTGTAGATGTGAATAGAAACAAAAATCCTAAGACAAAATACAAAAGTGTCTGTCCGTTGATATGAGTATGAGCAAGTCCTGCATTTAGTCTAAGTTGATGAATTTTTTCTCTTGCTAAAAATAAATCAACTTCTTGTTGATTTGCATCGTCAGGAAGGTAGAAAGCTGGCATACCATCATCACCTCCTGCACTTTCAAACCCTTTATCTATAGTGAATATATACATTGACCAAAGCACAACGCACAGCATAAGGACGGTTGTCATACCGACAAATAGTTTTGCAAATGGAGGAAGATTTTGTAGTTTGATATTTAGCATAGTTTATTGTTCAGATTCAAGTCTTTTGATTTCTTGTCGTATATCATCAATAACATCTGTGTTTTGGATAGTTTTTTTCTTATTTTCATTTAGT
>CALCCW010000104.1:0-3647 GCA_937900185.1 uncultured candidate division Zixibacteria bacterium
AATGAATGCTGACTAAAAGATGAATAAGTATACGAGTGTAGTGAAGAACTAACAATGTAGATGTCAATAGGAGTAAGAAAACAAAAAAAATAAATATGAGACAAGTGAATGAGAAATGATAATTATTTTTTTTTTAATGATACGGCGACCACCGAGATCTACACTCTTTCCCTACACGACGCTCTTCCGATCTTGGAAATTTGGTTGTTCGTAAGGATGTTTTTAATAAAATTGATGGTTTTAATGAATCTTTGGTAACAGACGAGGATTATGATCTTGGTAGAAGATTAACTAAAAATGGTTACAATATAATCGATAATCCAAAAATTAAAGTGATTCATCTTGGGAATCCAAAGACATTACTCCAATTTTTTAGGAAAGCTCAATGGCACGCTACTAGTGGTCTTAAGATTATTAATAATGGACATATTGACAGACCAATGCTTATGACAATTATTTTTCTTTTGATGTTGTCAGTATCAACTGGTTTATTAATTTTTAAAGAGATTACTCGTTATTCGATTTCTCTTATTTTTTTTATTGTATTAACAGTTCCATTAGTTACAGCTATTTTTAGAGTATTTCAATATAGAAATATTAGACATTTTATTCAGTTAGTGATTCTATATAGTGTGTTCTACTTTGCAAGAGTTACTACTCTTGTTAAACATATACTTAAAAGTTTATAAAAATTATTTTATATTAATATTCATTAAAATAAAAGAATAATGGACGTATATGAAAATATGCAATTATTTGCGAACATTGATTTTCTTAATGAATATTTTAAATGATATTTAAGATTAGTTGTTTTATTTTTGCACTATATTTAGTAAAGTGTATATGCTCTTAATTATGCTTTATATGCCTTGTAAAAAAATAAGTAAATATTCAATTTTAATAGTCCGATATTATTGATAATTGAATTTATTTATGAAGGAGTGTAATTATGTTTATTAAAAATTTATTATGTATTATAATATTTCTTTATACTATTACGTCTAGTTTATTTGCCTCGACCTATTATATTTCTTCAACAGGTAATGATGTGAGTGACGGATTGAGTTGGGGTAACGCTTGGGCAACTATTAGTAAGTTGAATAGTGATATGGCAGCAGGCGATACAGTGTTCTTTGGTACGGGGATATATAGGGACACTACCTTAATTATGGTTGGAGGGACATATTCAGATAGAACAGTTTATGCGTGTTCATCCTTTGTTGACACAAATAGCTTAGGCGAATACCATTTTGCTAAATTATATGGTTCATCAGCTGTTACTGGATGGACTCAGATTGGAGCAACTAATGTATATGTGACTCCTTGGTCTGGTTCAACTGGGGCGGATTTAGCGGTATTCCAAGACGATTATACTTTATGGTTACAATCTGACTCAGCAAATGTAAATGCTGCCGGTGAATATTATGCGAGTGCCGGTAATCTTATAGCTTGGGTAAATGGGGGTGATGATCCCGATAACTATAACATAGAAGCAGCGGATAGGAATATCGTATTAACCCATAGTCAAGATTATGTTACATTTTATGGGCTTGAGTTCAAAAATGCTCATACAAGGATTTTCACAAATAATGTTGGGGCGTATAGTGACCTTGCTTATGATTCTGTTTTTATAAACCATTGTAAATTATCTAATGTAAAAGGTTATGGTGGAGTAAATCCAGCATTGATAAACACAAATTCAAATCCTGTACATGGAAAGTTTGATAGAGTTGTGGCTTGTTCATTATCTAACGTATGGGCTACATCCTCTGATGCCCAGACTGAATGGAATACTCATGGGACAGGGATTGTTTATTATTCTATGAGCGATTTTACCGTAGATTCAAACACTTTCTATGGGTATTTCTCGTTAGCTGGATTTTATGTTAAAAATGATAATGGTTATCCTGATAGTAACTCAGTTATAGCATATAATACTTTTGAAAATACAAGTGGGAGTGGGTTGCTTTTATATAGAGGACTTATCAATTACCAAGTTTACGGGAATATTTTTAAGAACAATACTACTGGCATATCGAAGTGGTTTTCACCAACAGCGAGTGATAGTACTTTAATATATAACAATACCTTCTATAATTGCGGTACAGCATTTAATCATAACCCATCAGACGTAAGTACTGGGTATGTATATGATAGTGGGTGTGAGTTTAAATATAATTTAATATACGATTCAGATTCCACTTATCTAAGGTTGAGCCAAGCCGATACTGTGGCTACTTTCGATGTATTTATTTTAGACTCAAATATGTATTACTCTGAGATAGGAGATTATTCTTTTAGTTTGGGTACTTATGGGGTAGATTTAAGTGACTTCGCTGAGCTAAATGGGAACGCAAGGGTATATTTTGATACTACTGGATGGCGAGGTTTAGGCGAGGATATAAGGTCTACATTTGAGATAAACCCATCTTTCAATTCAGCGGGGACAGGTGATTACTCAAGACCGTCTGCTTCGGATGAAATGAGTAGAGTATACGGTGGAAAAAGTTGGACAATATATGGATCCTGGCAACCTGGAGATACTGTAATAGTTTCTAGCACTGATGACAACACTCCTCCAAGCACTATTGTTGATTTGTCAGCTATACTAGGGGATACTCTTGGTTATATTAGGTTAAGCTGGACTGCTCCTGGAGATGATGGTAATGAGGGATTTGTTGATCATTATCAAATAATTGTTTCTAGAGATTCATCCTTAATTAAGCAATGGCAGTATGATTATGATGAATTTAATATCTCAAATAGTGATACTGCCGGAGTTGAAAAAGTTGTGACAGTTCCAGGTTTTGAAGATGGAGTAGAATACTTTATTGCAATAAAAGCATTTGATGAATTAGACAATAGTTCTGAATCGTCTAATATCGCCTCTTCAAAAATAAAACCTCCTGTTATTATCTCTACTCTTGTAGATAAAGATAATTTTCTTGCTAAATTAAATTGTTCGATAGTTCCTTCTGATTATGATAATATCTCTTATCAATTTCAAATATTGAATTCACTAGATGTAGATACTCTATTATTTACAAATGATACTAGTAGTGGACTAGTATCTGTAAATTTTGTTATTGATGATGTTGAGATGAAATATAGGTGGAGGTGCCGTGCTTTAGAGTCCGGGAAAGATACAAGTAATTGGTCCGAACTTAGCAGTCTGTTCAGTTATTCGAATATTGCTCCAACTATGGGTAATGCTATTTCACCACTAACTGATTCGGTAATAGCGTTAGGAACGATAGAATTTATTGTTGAAAATGGAGAAGATAGCGATGGACCAAATTCATTGAGTTATGAATTTGAGATATCTGACGAACAATCAAAATCTATAGTATTACACTCAAGTAATATTGCTGAAGGAAATGGAACAACTGCATATATAGATTCTCTATTTAAAGTAGGTACTTATTCATGGAGAGCTCGTTGTTTTGATGGTATTGATTACTCTGATTGGACGGGATTTGAAGTATTTAGATCGGAAGAGCGTCGTGTAGGGAAAGAGTGTAGATCTCGGTGGTCGCCGTATCATGAAAAAAAAAAAACAAGAGAATAAAAAAAAAAAAAAGAGAATTAAGTACTCAGGAGTACCAGTTCCATCTCGTGTACTACATTACGCAGTCAACTACTACGGA
>CALCCW010000105.1:0-3918 GCA_937900185.1 uncultured candidate division Zixibacteria bacterium
TAGTATGTCTTTTTTTTTTTTTTTTCAAGCAGAAGACGGCATACGAGATATATCAGTGTGACTGGAGTTCAGACGTGTGCTCTTCCGATCTTTACGAGTTGAGACGTGGCAATCTTATCTTTTATATTGACATATTATTACTTTCCCCTTAATCTTATTATTCAAAGTAGATACTTGGGGAATGCAAATGCACAAAGAGTTAGACATTCAGAAAATTATAGAAATATATGAAGAGTTAAAATTACAAGCTCCTACCGACCACCCGAAGTTTGCTTTTAAAAAAGTAGAAACAACAAAAGATGACAAAACCACAACCGAATTACAAATATTAGCAAATCCTTCGGGCTATATCCATTATGGTTTAGAACTTCTCAAAGCAGTAATTGAAACACCTGACAGTAAAACTTATGCGTTTACACAAAATAAGATTGACCACTCGCATTCTGATTTTGTTCCTAAGGATGTAAAACTTGATGACTCAATCATACCTGAAGTAGTAAATCAGGATAAAAAATCAGGTATTTTTGGTTGTATTGTAGTAATTATTATAATTGCAATTATTGTTATAGGTATAAAAGGATGAGGAAAAAGATAAACAAAAGAATATCAAAATTGTTGGAAGAGTTAGGCTCAGAATCAAACTATAAACATGCTGTTGTTATTATTAATGATGATGGAATCATAACTACTAAATCTGGTATAATCCTATTTGCAAGTTTATTGATTGAACAAGGCTTTTATTTTCACTCTATGAAAAAGAGAAGAAATGTTGTTGAGGTGGATAGTCAAACTATGGAAGAATTTGAACTTCTTTTTTGGGAAGATGGTTCAGGATATGAGCTAAGAGAGGCTTATTGTCTTGACAATATTGAAGAATTTGAGAAACCAAAAGAATCTTTTTTGCAAATAGTAATTGGTGTTATTTTTATATTATTTTTTCTATTTATTGTAATAGGTGGTTTTCTAAGAGGACTTTATACAATTTTCAATTGGATATTTTGATTTTTTAATGGCAATAAAAAGGCAGAACCACTAAAGAACTAAATCGTTCATTGGGGTCTGCCTTACATATTATATATCTGCTTTATTTAGTAAAACACCCCTAACCCCTCTTAAAAGAGGGGAACCAATACGGAAGGTCAGGTCTTTCCGAGACCTGACAAATCTACTATTCGTTCGTCAAGCGTTCGACCTCGGCAACATTTGCTTTAAATAGTGCAATAGTTGACTCAACCGGTTCCGGAGTCGACATATCAACACCACATTCTTTCAAAAGCTGAATAGGATAGTCTGAACCGCCCGATTTTATAAGCTCTAAATACCGTTCAATAATACCATCTTCACCGTCGATAATCTTTTTCAAAATTGCCTGTGAGGCGGCATACGATGTTGCATACTGATAGACATAAAAAGTCATATAAAAATGCGGAATACGGCTCCACTTGTAGTTTGACATCGTATCAACTTTCATTGAAGGACCATAATACTGACTTATCAAGTCACCCCAAAGTTTATTTAAAGTATCCGGCGAAAGAGCAGCACCTTTTTCAACCAACTGATGAATCATCAATTCAAAGCGGGCATACATTACCTGATTAAAAAATGTTCCCATCGTTCCGTATATCTGACGGTTGAGCAAATACAGTTTTTCTTCTTTACTGCCGGCTTCTTTTAACAAATGCTGCATTAACAAACCTTCGTTCAATGTCGAGGCAACTTCTGCAACAAATGTTGAATACTGTGCTTTTTGAAATGGCTGTTTTTCATTTGAATAAAACGAATGCATACAATGTCCAAGCTCATGTGCAAGGGTAAACATATTATCAACAGTGTCGTTGTAGTTCATTAAGACATACGGATGAACCGAATAGTTCCCCCAACTATAAGCACCTCCTCGTTTCCCTTCAGTTTCATAAACATCCACCCACCTGTTATCAAAAGCAAACTTCAAATGTTTATGGTAATCATCACCAAGAGGTTTACACCCTTCAATTACTTTTGTAACTGCCTGTTCGTATGGAACCTCATAATCATAGTCAGGAAAAAGCGGACACATCATATCATACGGTGCGATTTCGTCAAGTTTCAAAATCTTTTTGCGAAGAGCCGTCCACTTATGCATACCATCAAGTTGTGCCTCGGTTGTATCAAGCAATGCATGGTAAACAGTTGTCGGAATATTGTCACCATCCAAAGCACGATGTAATGCGTTCTCATAGTTACGAGCTTTGGTGTAAAATATGTTTTTGTTTACCTCAGTCGAAAGAGTCGAACTTATTGTGTTAACATGTTCTTTATATGCCGACATAAATTTATCACTGGCTTCACGGCGAACACGCGGGTCAGGTGAATCCATAAATTTTGCAAAACGCTGTTTGGTCAGTTGAACTTCCTTACCCTCTTCATCTTTGATAGTCGGATATTTTATATCGGCACCATCAAGCATACCAAATGTCTGTTCAGGACCTTGTGCAAAGGTAGTAGTGAGCGAGAGAAGCTCTTCAATTTCCTCAGAGCGGATATGTTCACGGGAGCGAATAAGTTCTTTGATATATAAGTCGTAAATATCGGTTTGTTTAAATTGATAAGAAAGTTTCAGCAGTTCTTCGTCAGTCATTTTAAGAAGTTCCGGTTCAACAAATGATGATGCCGCCCCGATTTCGGCAGAAAGCATTATGGCACGGTCAGTCATTTCCTGATATTCTGATTGACGACTGTCTAAATCAAGATTCAGTTTTGCGTATTGATACAAACTGCCAATTTTTTTAGAAATTTCAGAGCGAAGCTCCATACAGTCAAAAAGCGAATCAGCGTTTGAGAGCTGTCCGGCGAATGTTACCAGTATAGCTGCTTGTTCTTTAGTTTCGGCAAAAACAGTTTCCCACTCAGAGCTGTCTTTATAAATATCAGCGAGGTTCCATTTATCTTTGGTAGCGATATCATCCCGCTGGGGGATTTTATTTTCTTGTTCTTTTGTTTTGGTAGTCATTTTATTCCTCTTTTAGTAATTATCATTTTGAAAGTAAATAAACGGAAATTTGATACAAAAAGCAATAGCTTGCTAAACAGATGAATATAGTATTTAGGCAGAACCCTTTAGTGGTCTGCCATTATTGGCGGAAATGCTAAAGATTTTCGCCCCACTATTTAAATACTGATAAAGCTAATCTTTTGGACTAAAAAGATGTACCTTCAGGTTTTAAAACTTGTGTAAACAAACAGGTTTTTGAGTTTTGACTTTAATAATAACGTATGTCAAAATAATTCATAACGAGTATATCACCGTAGCCATATATATCACCAATATCAACATACACTCTATAAATACCATTTACTCTGAAATTTGAATCAAATTGATCAACAGTAACTTCAAAATGCACAACGCCCGCTTCAAAAGAACCGGAATATTGCCATACAATATTATAATTATTATCAACTATCGTAATAACAGCATCTGTATTTGTAGGTAAACTAAATGAGATCGTACTGTAGTAATTTGTTGGGTTTGGGTACGCAGGAAACAACTTATAATCAGAAAGTATTAATTTTGACAATACATTATCAGGTTTAATACTATCCTGTACTATGTCAAAACTATGACTACTGAATCTTGAATAAATTGGCGAACTACCATAAACAAATTTCCAGTCGTATAGATCAACAGAACCATTATGTTCTCCAAATTCGTTCATGTAGGTTATTCCCTGAAAACCATCATTAAGATATGTTGCATCAAAAGAGTGTTCTCCGGAACAACCAATAATTATTGCAACAATAGATATACTAATTAATAATTTTATCATAACTAGATCGGAAGAGCGTCGTGTAGGGAAAGAGTGTAGATCTCGGTGGTCGCCGTATCATTAAAAAAAAAAAAAGAAGCAAGAACAAGATCAAATCTAAGACATATAAGTAGAA
>CALCCW010000106.1:0-8534 GCA_937900185.1 uncultured candidate division Zixibacteria bacterium
AAGCAGAAGACGGCATACGAGGTATATCAGTGTGACTGGAGTTCAGACGTGTGCTCTTCCGATCTGTTGTTGTGTTTCAAGTCACCCTGAGCGGAGTCGAAGGGTCTTGAAACATATTTTGGACTTTTTCAACAGTCCCATAGGGTTGGGGCACCCGTGGTATTATTGAAATTATTTTATTTCGACTCATAATATTAAAAAGCGGACATTCCTTATATTTATTTCTTATTTATCTAAATAAAAAATAATCAAACGTTTCATCTTTGTAAGCAGATGAGTTTTTACTATTTAGTTTTGTAGTTGACACTATTTTCGACTTTTCGAATAAGTAAACTGTGGGAAAACCACGAATAGCAGGTTGTAAAGATATTCTGAAAATATATAAATTATTTTGAGATAAACTATAAATTTTATATCTTTGGAAAACACTAATTTGTTTAGCAACTTTTTTTATATCATCTCCGAGTGTGTTATATAATTCATCGTTATAGAACTCTTTTGTAGCAATTAGCATATTTTTTGCTATTATTTCATCTTCTTGATTTTCATTTTGAAAAAGTGAATATGCTGATTTTAGATATTGACTAATGTCGGTTTGAATACGTGAACGACCTGAAAGTTTAAAAGCTAATATCGGATTGATTTCAGCAATATCAACTATCGATTTCTCATAATCATCAGAGATATTTTTCAATGCTTCTTTATGAATTGGTGCAAACGATATTGCAAGGATTTGTTGTGTTATATCGTGAAGTTCTTGGGGGCTAATTTTACCTGCTGAAATTGGATCTTTTGAATGAATCCAGTCATATAGCATAGAACTAAGTTCTTTGATTTTGATTGGTGAAATAAAGTGATGTAGGTCAAGCAATCTAAAAAGTGCTCGACGAAGAAGTCGTTTGTCATCTCTTCGCTGTTTTATAAGTCCAGCAATTTCATTTAACATAAAACCAAGAGCAACTCCACCAAGGGTGCTCATTTCTATTATTACACTTTTATCCAATTTATCTTCCTCTTAACTATACCAATAAGGAGCTCTCTTTGATAGCCCAAGAAGCATGATTTCCACCCTTTAATGGATACTCCCAGAGTATAGTCAAAAGACTTAATGGAAGAGAATCTACTGAATGTTTCTTTATTGAAGTAGCATTATTTTTGTATCCATTACTTCGGCTATAGGTCAAATAAGCGTACCTTACTCCAACTCCAGTTATAATCAATCCAGCTATAGGTATTATAATAACAGTTAACCAATCCATAATCTACACCTCAAGATTTTATATAAATAAAATTATATCTAATATGTCTCAAGAACTGTGTCTTATACAAAAAGGCACTACCTATGTGTTTTAGAATAAGAAGATAACTAAAAAGAACTTGAACGACAAGTCTTAATCATAAACTAACTCACTCGTTGAGTATTACAAATTTACTACTTTAAATAAGAACAAATTGTACTAAATTTAAAAGACCAGATAATAATCATTGGTTCTTGAAGGTTTCATTTGTGTTGTCTTAACAAAACCCTATAAAATATTTGATAACATTTCTAATCAATCCTTACGATGGTAGACTTATTTTGAAAAATTAAAATTCATTCGTTTCGTAGAAGGATTGACATAATAGTTCTCGAATCAACTAAAATATTTTTTTATATTTTAGTTGAATAAGTATTACAAATTCAGTACACTTACACCCATGAAGAATGTAGTAATTAGTTACCCTATTGATAAATCTCAGTCCAAGTATGGATAGAAGTAGGGCATCTGATTTTCTACAGAAACAAGGTAATCGCACTACCTTAAGTCGTTGTCCCGCAACATAGTTTGCCCCGGTAGCTCATCTGGATAGAGCATCGGCCTTCTAAGCCGAGGGTAGCAGGTTCGAGTCCTGTCCGGGGTATTTTTTTATTTCAGGAACGTTCTATTTTGTTATATATTACAAATAATAAGCTTTTGCAGGTCGGAACCCCTGTGGTTCCGACTTTACAATAAGATAGTCAGAAGTACAGGACTTCTGACCTGCTACAAAATACTGTTTGCCCAAAATTCAGGACAACGCCCTTCTCCTACGGAATAATTAATTTTTTATTTTCATCTGTTATTATCTTATATAATGTACCAAAATAAACTTCGTTCAATTTCTCAATATCTTGTAAATCTCTTTTAATTTTCTCTCTCCATTTTCTTTTAGTGTTGCTATAATTATTTTTATAAAGATTTGAGACACTGTTTTTTAAAGATTCATCATCTGATCTACAAAGTAATTCTAAGGTAGATAATCTCTCAATTTCATTATCATTATATCTAATATAATGTACATGAGACTTACGGAGTTCTAAATAACCCCCAAAAACCTCAAAAATAAGTTCTCTTAATAATGAATTAACATCTTTTAACTCAATCTCTATTTTTGAATTTTTGTACTCTTTATTAATTATATTTAAATATGCTATATATCGCTCTTTTAAAAGGTATATTTCTTGTAAATAATTTTCTATATGATATTTTAAATGTTGATGTTGAGGTATTTTTTTATAAGGACAGGAATTGATATAGATATAAATTAATCCCAACGTTTCAAAAGAATAAGAAATTTCTGCAAAACGTTGAAATAATTTTACAATTAATTGATCTTCTTTATTTAACTTTGATTTATTTTGGGATTTTGGTAGCGGTAAATCTTGCAGGATATTTTTTAGTGGATTTACACATTCTTTAATTATTTTTTTATCATCAGATAAAATTATTTTCTTTACTCTTTCTAAAATAAGATCACTATATAGTGAAGTATTCCCAGTATAAAAGTCCATGTTCAAAGTATATAAAATTCTTGACTATTAACCAAATTCTTTTTAGATACTATTTTATTTAGAACTCCTCGTTCTGTCGGTTCCTGACCCGCCTTGGAACTAACAGAGATACCAAGTGTCAGATATATCCGAATTCATCGGAAAGCACCAGACACAACAGAAAGTCTTTGCAAACAAAAAAGAGTCGAAACCACAGGGGTTTCGACCTACTACTGTTCCCTCTAAAAATTTCAGCTTAAATTTCCGATAGATCGAACATTCTTGACCAGCATCTGCTACAACTTTATTCACTGGTCATAATAAAGAGCGGCTGCATTTCAAATGAGTCGTAAATCGGACCGAGCCTGTCGGTATTATAATGTTTCTTTATATTTACCAACTTTTTCTTACTGGTAACAACATCAATCGGAACATTATCATAACGCCCATTGCGAAGCACAACCAGTCGACCATGAATACCCTTAAGAACCAAATCCAAAGCGAGATTACCGTATGCCATCGGAACAATAGAGTCAATAGCATCGGGATCACCACCGCGAACAAGATACCCAAGCTTTTGAGTAATCACATTTGTTGGAGTATTATTATTATATTTATGTGAAAGTTCTTTAAGTTTTGCCGAAACAAGTTCTCCAATACCGCCTAATTTTGCGTGTCCGTAAGCATCCAGTTCCAAATCCTTAAAAACCATTTCGCTTCCCTCAAACATCGCTCCTTCTGAAACAAGAACGACAGAATAATTACTCGGATTATGTTTCCGGTCATACGTAAGCAATTCTGTTAAAAGTTCAATATTAAATTTATGTTCAGGTATAACACAGCGGTTGGCAGCTCCTGCCATAGTTGGAAGCATGGCAGTAAAACCGGCATACCGCCCAAATACTTCAACCACCAAAAACCGTTCGTGTGAACCTGCTGATGTGCGTAAATCGTTTGTCATTTGGATAGTACGGGTAACACAAGTACTGAAGCCGATACAATAATCAGTTCCGGGAACATCGTTATCCATGGTCTTTGGGATTGCGATTACTTTGACACCTTCCTGATACAACCTCACAGCATAACTCAAAGTATCATCACCACCAATAGGTATCAAACTATCTATACCAATAAAATCAAGATTTTTAATTACTTCATCGGTTAAATCGTTCATATCGTCGTTATATTTTGACTGCAGATGTTGTGGTACATTTAACTTGGGAACTTTCCCCGGATGAGTTCTGGAACTATGCAGAAAAGTCCCCCCTGTTCTTCCCGCCTTATTAACGATATCTTCTGTAAGAAACTGATAATATGTACTGTTATCAGCATCTTTCTCACGTATAACACCCATCAATCCTGCCCAACCTCGACGAATTCCGACAACCTTATATCCCTCTCTGAGAGCTCTAATAGTAATAGCTCGAATTGCAGAATTTAATCCGGGGACATCACCTCCACCGGTTAAAACTCCGATAACACCTTTGATTTTGTTTATATTTGCCATGTTTTACCTCATCAATTCTTATATATACTTTTCAATATCGGCAATTCTGATACAATATATCACCCTCAATAGATTCATTTCCAACAAAAATGTTTTGGGATAACATGACATCATCTGATATTTTGAACTCTCAGCTTTATCCTGACACTCCAAACTCACCCACTCTTAATTCCTCACTAAAGTTTATAAATATGGAAAGTGTCAGAAAATCCGAAGAGACAGACTGACAACACAGGAAAGTCTTCTGTCTTCTATTGAAAAAAAGGGACAGGCATGCCTGTCCCTACAAATCATTTTTAAAATCTCAAGGTAACTTACATAAAAAGTTCTTAGTGATCGTGTTCTTCATGAGTATCGCCCATAGAATCCATCATGGTGGAATCCATCATGTGCGTACCAGAATCCATCCGAGTGGAATCCATCATTTCTGCTTTTTTTACTTCAACCGGAACTTTGTCGGTTGCTTCATCAGCTTTTTTACCGCATCCAACCATCAGTGCAAACACTATCAAAGATAATGCCGCTAAAAATAGTAATTTTTTCATTTGAAACTCCTTTTAATTAAAATACCATTCAATTTCCGTAACATAGACAGCATTCTCTTAACATAAGTCAAGATTTAATTGAAATTATAAAATAAACCTCATACATTGAGTTTTTGTTGACCCTCAATGAGAACAATCCTACATTAACCGCCGTATGAAGAAAAATATTCCACTGTTTTATTGAGTCAAAAAGCCTCATAAGACGTATGAATAAAAGAAGATAACAGCAGTAAGAATTTAACAATTTAGATTGTATATACTTTAGGAGTAAGTAAAATATGTCAGGCTCACTGTGGCAAATCATCAGCAACACCTCAACATTTGGACTTATTATTATATTTCTTTTAGTTTTAATGTCATTTTTCTCATGGGTAATAATTATTGTAAAATGGAAACAATACAAAGAAGTTAATTCTGACAACCGCAAATTTGAAAAACAGTTTGCCCGCTCGTCACAGATTGCCGATTCTCTCGGACAGGCAAAATCATCGGCAAAATCTCCATTATCAAAAATATATCTTGCCGGTTATAACGAACTATTGGAATTAAAAGGTCTGTCTAATCAGGGCGGAGCAATGACAACAAGTACACATGGTCTCACTGATGATGATTACGAACTTATCGAAATGGCGATGGAGCGTTCACTTTCTGAAGAAATCGGAATACTTGAAGAACGAATTATCTTTTTGGCATCAACAGCAAACTCTGCCCCATTTATCGGACTGCTTGGAACTGTGGTCGGTATTATGGATGCATTCTGGGCTATCGGTGAACGAGGCTCTGCCTCGCTTGCGGTAGTTGCTCCGGGAATTGCCGAAGCACTGCTTGCGACAATCGTTGGTTTATCGGCTGCTATTCCGGCGGTGATTGCCTTTAACTGGGCATCAAATAAAGTGAAAAATATGAATGAGTTCTCCAACAATTTCATCTTAGAATTCATCGCCAAAGCGAAAAAGGAAAACAGATAAGATGCGTCGGACTCGTTTACGAAAAAAAGATTACAGAGCTCTTGCTGATATTAATATAGCTAACCTCGTTGATGTCGTACTGGTGCTTCTGATAATCTTTATGATTTCCGCACCGCTTCTGCAGTCAGGTATTGAAGTGAAACTTCCCCAAACCAAAGCTGCTGCTGTAACCGAACAAGCCGAAGGGATTGTTATTTCGCTTGATGAAAAAGGCGGAATTTATATCAATGATGTCTGGTCTCGTCTTGAGAATTTTGAAAGTGAGATGCAAAAAGCTATCGACTTAAAAAATACAAGTACTGTCTATCTTCGTGCCGATTCAATGGTTTATTATGGACAAGCGATTGATATTATCAGCCGTCTCAAAGATATTGGAATTACCGATATCGGTTTAGTTACCACCCACAATGAAAAAGCAAAAAAATAGCAGGTCAGAAGATGAAACAAGGAATAATAATTTCTGCTATTTTGCATATCCTGATTATTTCAGCAGTTCTGTTTGCAGCACCATTTTCAATTAAAAAAAAACCGTTTGATTATGATGTTATCAAAATCAATGCTGTTTCAGCTCCGCAAAATTTTGCCGATATTCCTGCTCCAATTGAAGATATTGTAATACCGGAAGCAATACCTGATGATGAATCGTTTGATATTCCAATAGACGACCCAACCTCGATTGATAAACCGGTTAAAATCGACAAGCCCAAGACTGCCAAACCAAAACCGAAAAAAAATAAGAAGAAAAAAAGTCGTAAACCAAAAGGTAAAACAAAGACAAAGCAAACCGAGAATAAAACCGAGTCAGGTAAAGAGATAAACACAAAAAACACAGGCAAAGGCTCCCCATTTGCAGGTGCATCAGTTGATAATGAATCGTTTGATTATCCCTATTGGTTTACACAGGCTTTCAATAAAATTAGCCGTAATTTTAGAAGAACAATATCGCTTGACGGTAATGTTATTTGTGTTGTGTATTTTGAAGTTATCAGATCCGGTCGAGTCGTAAAATTAGAAATCAAACAATCATCGGGAATACCGGGGGTAGACCGAGACTGCTTAGCCGCTATTGAACGTTCAAAACCATTCCCGCCTTTACCGCCTGAATTCAGGGATGAAATTATCGGGATAACTGTCCCAATCAACTATTAAAAAGAGGTCACCGTGAAAACAGTCTTATTTTTTATTTCAATATTGTTACTTTCAACTTCAATTTTTGCTCAATCTGATGACAATGTCCCCGGATATACTTTTGATACTCTCAATCCTATCGGATATGTCGAACCGACACCAGTTGGAGTTGATGAGATGAAATATATCGGAATTCAATATATCACTCATGATGATTCCACACTTATGAATTACATCACCCGCATAGTACAAAACGATATCGATTTTCACGCCGATTTTCGGTTTGTAGGGGTTGATTCTTTTTATTTAAAAATGTATGAAATTAGAGAGTTGGATATTTTAGGATGGCAGCGGCTTGGTGCCGATTATCTTGTGAAACTTGAGGCGGAGTTTCCCGCTAATCAAATCAGGGTACGATGGAAACTTTACGATACTATCCGCCAGCAAATGATAACCAAAGGCGTACTTTCCCGCAAAAAATCAAACTGGCGGGTCTTAGCTCACGAAATTTCTAACCAGATTGTCAAAAATCTGACAGGCGAAGACGGTATCTTTTTAACTAAGATTGTTTATGTGAAAAAAGTGGGAAAGGGTAAAGAGATATTTATTTCAGACTACGATGGTGCCTCAGAAATTCAACTGACAAACACAGGTGTTATTAATCTTTCACCCTGTTTTTCTCCAAATGGAGATGAAGTTTTCTTTACATCATACTTAGAAGATGACCCAAAACTTTTTAAAGTAAATGTACAAACAAAAAAGCTAACCAAAGTTGCCGAATTCAAAGGAATTGTTGCTGCACCGTCGATTTCTCCCGATGGAGATAAAATAGCCTGTGTACTTTCAAAAGACGGAAATTCTGAAATTTATGTTTTAGATATTAATGGCAATATTATCAAACGCTTAACCAAACATCGTTCAATTGATTCCGCCCCAACATGGTCACCGGATGGACAAATGATAGCCTTTTCATCAGACCGTTCAGGTTCACCTCAGCTTTACATTATGGATTCCGACGGATTAAATATGCACAGACTCACATACCAAAGCAGTTACAATGACTCGCCTATTTGGTCATCACGTGGCGACCGTATTACATTTGTAAGCCGTACCAAATCAGGTCGGTTTGACTTAGCATCAATTGACACCTCAGGTACACAATATAAAGTTCTGACAGAAGTCGGTATGAATGAAAATCCGCATTTTTCACCTGACGGGAAACATATTATTTTCTCATCTACCCGTCTAAGCTCGGGAGATATTTATATTATGGACATAACCGGACGAAATCAACGCAGAATTACTCGTACCGGCAGAGCATCCAATCCGAACTGGGAACCTCTGAAATAAACAGCAAGTTTTATCATACTTCGGCAAATTTAGTTTATGTAGGGCAGCATCCCTGTGATGCTGCCATCATAAGGTGGGATCACACCCTACTAAACTATTGAACAGTAAACACACCGCAAGGGGCTTGTTGATAAACCTCTAAATTCGGAACATACTTCGACTCCGCTCAGCATGACATATTATAAGTTGTTGTGTTTCAAGTCACCCTGAGCGGAGTCGAAGGGTCTTGAAACATATTTTGGACT
>CALCCW010000107.1:0-6472 GCA_937900185.1 uncultured candidate division Zixibacteria bacterium
GAAGACGGCATACGAGATATATCAGTGTGACTGGAGTTCAGACGTGTGCTCTTCCGATCTGTTTATAGTACCTACTTAGGTGGTACAGGTGCTGATGTTGGATATGATATTGCCGTAGATGCTTCAGGGTCGGCATACGTAGTAGGAAGAACAAATTCTACCGATTTCCCGACGCTCAACCCATATCAGGGAACGTTTCAGGGTGGAGTAGACGTTTTTATAACCAAGTTGAATTCTACTGGGGACAGCTTAATTTATAGCACTTATTTGGGTGGTAGTAATCAAGATCACGGTGGGAGTATTACAGTTGGTGCTTCTGGGGTAGCGTATGTAGAGGGAAGTACAAATTCCACTGATTTTCCAACAGTTAATCCGTATATTGGAACAGCACAGGGTGGAGTAGACGTTTTTATAACCAAGTTGAATTCTACTGGGGACAGCTTAATTTACAGCACTTACTTAGGTGGTAGTGATGATGATTATGGCTCTGAATTTTCAAGTGGTCAGTTATGCTCAGGAATTGCAGTAGATGCTTCCACGGCAGTGTATGTGACAGGATATACAATCTCTACTGATTTTCCGACACTCAACCCATTTCAGGGAACATATCAGGGTGGTTATGGTGATGCTTTTGTAACCAAGCTAAACAGTACTGGCAATAGTTTGATTTATAGTACCTACTTAGGTGGCAGTAGTAGTAGTGACATTGGTTATGATATTGCAGTAGATATTTACGGGTCAGCGTATGTAACGGGGTGGACAGGTTCCACTAATTTCCCAACACTTAACCCGTATATCGGAACAAAGCAAGGGGGAACTGATGATTTTGTCACTAAATTTAACCCTGCCGGTGACAGTCTAATTTATAGTACTTACTTAGGTGGTAGTGGTATTGATTATAGCAATGCTATTGCAGTAGATGCTTCTGGGGCCGCATACATAACCGGTCGGACAAGTTCTACCGATTTCCCAATGCTCGATCCATATCAGGGAACATTTCAGGGTGGTGGTTATGGTGATGTGTATGTTACCAAATTAAACCCTACCGGTAATAGTTTGGTTTACAGCACCTACTTAGGTGGTAGTGATGATGATGAAGCTAATGCCATCGCAGTAGATACTTCCGGTGCGGTGTACGTAACTGGATATACTGCCTCTACTGATTTCCCGACAGTCAACCCATACCAAGGAACATATCAAGGAATATATGCTGATGTCTTTGTAGCTAAATTTGAACCTGTTGCTACAGGTATTACAGAATATGATTTGGATAATCTACCTTCAAATTACAAGATGTCACAAAACTATCCGAACCCATTTAACCCAACTACTACAATCGAGTTTAATCTGCCGACAAAATCAAATGTGACTATCAATATCTATAATTTACTCGGACAACAAATACAGCAACTTGTCAACCAAGAATATTCTGCAGGCAACTACAGGATTACGTGGGATGGCAAAACATCTGACGGTATACAAACTGCAACCGGTATTTATTTCTACCGTCTTGAGACGAATAATTATGTTGAGACTAAAAAGATGCTATTACTGAAATAACAACTACAAATTATTAAAAATAAAAGGCAGAACCTTCACAAGTCCTGCCTTTTTTTGATATACAAACCTAATTATTAGAATATTTGAGAGATTACTTAATTTTTTTTAAAAAGTTTATAGATACCATAAAAAGGTAAATAAGGGACAGCTGCTCCATATGATAGAGCTTTTAACAAGAAATTTCGATTATCATATGCCCCTAACCTTCTTCTTTCATTATGGTCAATATCGTTAAGATCGATGTTTTCCAAATGAAAGGCAATTCCTAAATCCCAAAAATGTTTATTGAATCTAAATAAGTATCTTGTCCCAAATTTCCCTGGAATACCAGCAACTATGGGTGAAAAAAATTCAATAGCATGATATCCATTTTGAAAATCAGTAAATTGATATCCAATCCTGCCAAATGTCGTTTCCGAAGCTATTCCAATATCAAAAGTCATTTCTTCAAATTGATTCTGAATACTATCAATGTCATATTTGAATGTATTCTTCTTTAACCCACCATAAATTTGCGGACAATAATTCTTGTATCGGCTTAGGTAGTATCTCAACTCAAACCTAAATGGTTCGCTCAAAACATATTTTTTTCTACCTTCTGTTAAGTGGGTGGAGATTTGTCCACGCCAGTTGCCTGAGTTTAATTCAAGTGAAAAGCCCCATGTAATTAATAATTTACTGGTGGAATAGTCTTTGTTCTTATAGTATCCATAACCAGGGTAGATAAGGCTCATTCCGATTCCAAACCAGATATTAGTCTCGTCAGAACTTTCATAAAGATACGCAACATTACCAGAATCATCAGTATAGCATCCTGATATACCATAGTAAATTTCGTTCGTATGTGAATCATCAGGGTGAATAATTATTTTTCCCTTTATGTGTAATCTATCATTCGATAAATCTATCTTTTGATTTTTGTGTTCATTTTGTAGAGTGTCAGAAATTTTGTAGATGTTTAAGCTGAGCGTATCAAAAGTGTTATTTGGCTGAAGGAGACGTAAGTTTCTATAACTACTTACAGATATAAACGCTGAGTCAATTTGAGCATGAAGAAAAACGATATCATATCTTACGACAGTCTTGTGGTTTTCTGTTGTCTTATAGATTGTACCTTGAATTTGTGGCTTTTTCTTTTCAACAGCAAAGCTATTTTGCGAAAATATCAGAAGTATAATAAAGATGTATTGTGTGAGTTTTCTCTCAGTCATTTATCTATTATATCTGAAGCCATTATTTTTGTCAACCCACAACAGTCTAATTCCACAACGACTTAGCAAATAAATCTGTCTATTTTCAAAATCACTCTTGACAACTGCACAAATGTGCAGTATTATGATTTTACGAGAAATGAACGACTACAAAAGTCACCCTGAGCGGAGTCGAAGGGGGCTTATAGCGGGTCTCAAAAGCGAGACCTTCCCTACAAACTAAACCAACAGTCTTGCGGGTCAATGTAACAGGAGATAAAATCATGGAAGAACAAAATGGAATCGGCTACTTGAAAAACGAATCATTTGAGGATTATTCACATCCGTATGGAGCTTTTATCGAGGTCGGAGAATCGGTTGCTGAAAACTATGCTTATGTCAACGCTTCGACTTGTCCTGACTGTGGCGGCGGAATGGTGAAGATGGGCGGATGTTTCAGTTGTCAATCATGCGGGTTGAGTTCGTGCAGTATGTGAAGAGCATATTTCGACAAGGCGGACTGTATAATATATAATCGTCAGGAAAGGGTTCCTGACGACGCTTGAAAGGGAGCAGGTTCTTCTGTTTCATTGCCCTGTCGGTACAAAAAGTTGTAGGTCGCGGTTCCGTTGGTTTGAAATCGTTAGATTTCAAAATCGAGAAACCCGACAAGTTACCTAGCATGATAAGTCACTCTGAGCGGAGTCGAAGGGGAGACTTAAAAACAACAACAACAGAAAGCGGGCATGATTTATGAAAGTGGGCGATTTAGAGAAATACGGAATACCGTCTCGAGTTATCAAGAGATGGCGGACACGGCAGGGAGAATATCTTCTGCCGGTTCAGCAAACAGCGGTTCAGAAAAAATTGCTCGGAAATTCGGGCGAATGGCAAAAACAAAAGGAGCATAATATGATTATTTCAGCACCAACATCATCGGGCAAATCATTTTGTGCTGAAATGTCGGCTATACAGTCGCTTGCCTCTCGGCATAAAGTTGTCATGCTTTTTCCGCTCAAATCTCTCATTGAAGAAAAGTACCGTCTGTTTGATGAAACCTATGCTCCGCTTGGTATCAAGACACTTATTTTAACCGGAGATCATCCCGAAAATGACAAACTTTTTCTCTTTGGTGATTATCATATTGCCCTTTGTATTTATGAAAAATTTGACAGTTTTTTAACATCCTCATTAGACATCTTAAAAAATATAGGACTGGTTGTTGTTGATGAAATTCAAACAATTGCCGAGCCGGGACGAGGAGCAGTTTTAGAACAACTGCTGACAAAAATAAAAAGCTCTGTGTATACACCTTCAATTCTTGGTCTTTCGGCTGTTATCGGTGATGACAACTCATCGGCTGGCAAACTCGCATCGTGGCTTGATGCATCTGTTGTGGAAGAACGGATACGTCCGGTTGAACTGATTCGAGGAGTGGCGGCAGAGGGAACATATCGATTCCGTTCGTTTAATAGTCATATTGACGGTGAAGAGTCGTTTGAATCAACAGATGCTTCTGATGATCCATTTGAGCTGTTTACAAGGCAGGTTAAGACAAGTTGCGGTTCTACGCTTATCTTTTTGAAATCCCGCATAGAGACAGTTAATGCTGCTCTGAAACTGGCGTATGTGGTAGACTGGCAAGAAGCGACCGAAGCGATTGAAAAATTATCATCAGAAGAACCGTCGTTTTTAGTGCGGTCTCTCAAGCAGGCGTTAAGTAAGGGAGTTGCATTTCACAATGCTGACTTGACTCAAAAACAGCGTACCGTTATCGAGCAAGCATTTATTAATAAAGAGATTAAGGCAATATTCTCAACTACTACTTTAGCAATGGGGGTGAATCTTCCTGCCGATACCGTCTATTTGGAAACTCTGAAATATGCCTCCGGCAAGTACGGCGGTAAGCCGTCATTGGTACCTGTGAGCAGAGCGGAATTTGATAATATGACCGGTCGAGCCGGACGTCTTCTTTCAGGTGGTTTGCAGTCTAAGGGAAAAGCTATTGTTTTGGCACGGTCTGAATTTGACCGAGATATTTTATGGAGCAGCTATATTTCCTGTGAACAGTCTGAAGAGTTTGAGTCGGCATTTTATTCTCGTCCGATTGAGGATTGGCTGCTCAATATGATTGCAAGCGGTCTGATAACATCTCGGAACAATAAAGATGCGGAAGCTCTGTTTGCCAAGACATTCTGTGGGCAGTTTGGTGGTCTGGCGAATGATTTTCCGGCATTGTTTGACCAACTTGTAATGCTTGGTATGGTAGTAGAGGATTCGGCAACATCGCTGTTGGCTGTTACTCCGTTTGGACGGGCGGCGACAAAGTATAATCTTTCGGTGAGTGAGGCAACCTACTATCGGTATGTTGTCAACGAAAATATTCCTGATTCTCCATTTGGCTGGCTGTCGCTTGTGTTGAGCGGAACAGGCTGGTCACTTCCGCCGTCAATATTGAATCGTTATGAGCAGTTGTCGGGAACTCCGCTTCGTATGTTCTATCAAGAATATGAGTCATTTGCCGATGAAGCGGTCTTGTTGTTAGGGGAAAATTATAGACATAAACCACTTTCCTTTCGTCAGGCTGCTTCTTTAAAAGCAGTACTCTTGCTTGAGCAGTGGCGTCAGTTAGTGCCGGTGCAGACATTGGAAGAACGGTTTCAAATGCATCTTGGGCAGATTATGTCGCTTGGGGAAACAGCCGGTCATCTGTTATTGTCAGTGTCTGAGCTTATACAGTCGGAAGAACATGATATGCCGTTAAAGAAAAAATTGGCTGATTTGTCATTTTCGGTTCGGTTTGGTTTGCCGGCTGAGTTTCGAGCTGTGTATGAAAGTTTTGGGGATTTATTGAATCGGTCAGATTTTTCGGTTTTACAAAATGCAGGCATTATGAGTTTGGGTGACTTCTGTGCTATGGAAGAGTCAGTCCAAAAAATGTTTCTTATAGGAAAAGATAAGTTGATGAAAATCAACGAGAAAATAGAACTAATTAAAGAGGAGGTTCAGATGGATTCTCGAACCAACAGTGTTGCAGTAAACGATGCCGGTATGATGTCAATGATGTTTAGCGAGCCGGAAATGATTGAAATTGACGGGTCATATGAGAGTGAGCGGTATTTGATTAAGATAAACGGTCTTCCGGTTCGTCTCACGGGAAAGTCGTTTAAGTATTTTATCAAACTTGCTTGGTCACGAGTGTATGGTGAATCGGGATGGATTTACAAAGATGAAATCGAAAATGGGTTTAATCAAGCGAGATATTTATATCGAATGAAAAACGAAGTCGGGCGTGGAGTAAGCTCTGACTGGTCTATTTTTGAAAATAATCGGTTAGGCTATTATCGACTGAATATTGATCCGTCTAAGATTAAAATCAATATGGAAAATATCAAAAATCATCCTGATTATGAAGTCCGTATGTTGGTTGAATCGGGGCGGATGAGTAATTTAAATTAAACTTTTTAAGTGACCTTGAGCGAATTCGAAGATTACTTATAAAAAAATACCCACTATCACTTTCCACCAAAAAGCGGCAAGAGCAATTCCTGCCGCTTTTTAAATAATGAAATTTATGATACTTTTATGTGGATAAAATTGGTATAATAGTACTGAAATTTTAAGCGGCTGATTCAGCTAGATCGGAAGAGCACACGTCTGAACTCCAGTCACACTGATATATCTCGTATGCCGTCTTCTGCTTGAAAAAAAAAAAGAATAAA
>CALCCW010000108.1:0-2736 GCA_937900185.1 uncultured candidate division Zixibacteria bacterium
CTATCTCATCGGTAGTGACACCTTGACACTCTTTTTGACAATGGATCAAACTGGTGAGAAATTTAAGTATCTCAAACAGTTTGCTCATCAAAATGGTGAAGTTGTGGAATCGTTTAATCGATTCAAGTTTGATTCCACATTTTCGATAGCATTTAAAGACAGCACCTATGGTGTTATTGTTGCCGGCATTAAATCACATAAACTGATTGGAACAATTCGGTATAATCCAAAAGTTGCTGACAAATATCTCTCAACTTGGATTAAAGGGTTGTAAGATTTCAAGTCATCCTGAGCTTGGAGGCTTGTTGATAAAGTCCAAATTGTCACTACTTGAGCAGTCAGGAACTTTTCCTGACTGCTTAATCGTCGGGAAAGGGTGTTCCCGACGACGCATTCTGTGCATGGCAGACGTCCTCGTCTGCCTTCATAACATCTCCCACTTTCCCTACAACATCACCCTAAAAAACTAACTCCTCTTCATTAATAAAATCATCACCCAAGAGGAAAAATATGACCATATCAAAACAAACCAAAGCCAACCGAGAAAACGCCAAACAATCAACCGGACCAACAACCGAACAAGGCAAAGAAAAAAATAAACGCTATTTCAAAAAACGAACACATTTTGCTGTAACTTAAATACCATTATAAGATTACAGCAAAAAAGTTCAAAAAGCTGGATTCTCATTTTCACGGAAATGACATTAAAAACAGTTCGTGTAGATTGGGTTCACAAAGCCACCGATAGGTGGATATAAGAACCCGACCTTCGACTGAATTAAAGAAAGTTTATTTATATGAAGCAGTAATTGTTCGACAATAACAGGTAAAACAATAACTTAGCAGTTCCGTTAATTTTTAAACAAATCGTCGAAACTTTTCTTTTTGTCTACTTTTGAATCTCGCTGATGTGAAACACCGCCGGCTATTTTATCGGCATCACGTTTTTGGAAAAAATCACACATATTGTTTTTTTCTTTATTGGTGACAGTTGATTCTATTGTTTCTCGACATTGTTTGTTTCTTGAAGGGTCAAAATGACGGCATCCTCGGCAGCATCGTAAATCGGTAAGACAATCAACACAGCTGTCCGAACGCATTACTCGACCGGTTATTCCGGTTGGTTTACCACAATTCCAACATAAAAGTCCATTACTGCTCATAGAATAAGCTCCTCAATGCTTTACTCATTATAATATATAATTTGATATTTGAATTTCAAGAAGAAATATTCAGATTTTATTAATAATAATATTAAAGATTTAAATCTTGCCTGACCGATATAGTAATATGTACATTATGAACATGAAAAAGCCTTTATTTACAGCGTTTTTCCTGATTTTAACGGTTTTATTGCAAAGCTGTTCAAACCCTTCAGAACCCGGTTTGGATACTGCTGATATAAGTAATTTTGCTAATTATACAGAAATTGATTGGGTCAGCACTTCTCTGTTTTATGATACATTGGTTCAGAAAAACTTGCTTTCGATTATATATTTTACCGATGATGCCTGTTCTGATGGTATTTTGATGGAAAACAATACATTCAAAGATTCAGCGGTGATAGTTACTTTAAACAGTTTCTACAATATTGCCAGAATAAGCACCTCCAATGATTCACTTATCCAATTTCAGGATTCTTTGATTACCGGGAACATATTTTTTAAAAAATATAATTTGGTAGGGGTACCGTCATTATTGATTTTGGATTCTGATAACAGATATTTTGGGAGGATACAGGCAGGATATTATCCCACAGATTCATTTTTAGTATTATTAGAATATTATATTGAAAAACAGCAATAAGATTATTTTAGTCCGGCGATTTCTAACGCCCGCTCAAATTTTGATTTTTTCATGGCAAGAAAATCTATTTCTAATGATTTAAACAGATGCTGTATATCAGTAACAGCGAAATCGATTTCATCAATAGTGGCGAGTTCAATTTCTAATTCATAATCAACGGAGCTATCAACATACATAGTTTTATCAACTTCAAAAAGATAAGCTCGATTGTTGAGCAGTATTTCTTTTTTAATCCGTTCATTGGCAAACTGCAGAATCGGTTTTATATTTTTGAGATTTTTTGATTGAGCAAGTAAAAACCTGATTGGGGCAATGTCTAAAGAAAGTAAGCTGTCGGTTTGAGATATATCAGCTGCTTGTTCAATCGAAACCGTTTCTTCAATTTCATCTCTTACAGCAGCTTTTCCTTTTTGAATAGTCGTTGATTTGAGAGTTACTATACCTCTGTTTGATTCAATACGAAGTCTTAAGGCGTATCCAAGTTTTGAAATCTCTTGTGTGTCGGTATCATAAAAAATATTTCTCTGATTTATGACAGAGTCGGCTTTACCGATAAAACCAATTAATTTGAGATAGTCACAGAAAGATGGCAGAGCAAGTTTTATCTCAATTTCAGTATGTATGTTTTGAGAACTCTTCATATATATAGTATACAAGTTATATCTGTCAATAAAAGAAGAAAATATATTTTTCTCTGCTTTCTTTAATATTGACATAAAAAAACGAAATGTATAGTTTAAATATATGAAAAGAAAGATTATAGTTGTATTGTTTTGTCTTATGTTTATCGGTGTAAACCTGTGTGCTCAAAATGTAACCGTAAACAATAATCTTACCTTTGGTACGGTATACCCCGGCATACCTAAAACAATTCCAAAGACAACTGCCGGGTTGGCAGCTGAGTTTTATGTATCCGGTACCGCAGGTAGT
>CALCCW010000109.1:0-5099 GCA_937900185.1 uncultured candidate division Zixibacteria bacterium
TTATATGTTTTTTTTTTAATGATACGGCGACCACCGAGATCTACACTCTTTCCCTACACGACGCTCTTCCGATCTTCTGCGAACTTTCCAAAGTAAATCAGCTCTGTCAGCATCAACTTCTCGTTTTATGTATGAGCAGTTATTGTTTTGGCAAATCGTCTCAATTTTTTGAGAATCAGCTGATTCTGATTCAATCAAAAGAATAGCGGCGACATTATCAAGCGAGTCATTTCTTTCATAGTTGTTAGAACATGCGGCAGCATCGCCATCTAAGAATTCCATTACGATAGGAGTAATCCCCGCCATTCGAATATCAGAGACTGTTTGAGCGGCATTTTTGGGGTTGTCATAAGCTGTTAAAATGGTTTCTCCTGCTTTCGGCATATCTATCAACTTCAGAGCAATTTCTGTGATAATAATAAGAGTACCTTCGGAGCCGATAAAAAGTTCGGTAAAATCAAAACCTGTATTTTGATTATAAATGCCGGTTTCTAAAATTTTGCCATTTGTTGTTATGCCTCTTATACCCAAAACATAATCTTTGGTCACGCCGTATTTTACACATTTGAGTCCTCCTGCATTTTCGGCAACATTACCGCCTATGGTTGACTCATCATAGCTGGCAGGGTCGGGAGGGTAGAAGAGGTTGAGTTTGGCAGCTTCATCCAAAATAGTTTTTGTAATAACTCCGGTTTGAGCATACGCTATTTTTTGTACGGTATCAAACCTGAGTTGAGCCATCTGTTCAAGTGAAAGCACAATCGCACCATCTTGCGGAACAGCTCCGCCTGATAGTCCGGTTCCGGCTCCTCGGGGGACTAAGGGGATATTATGTATATTACAAAAATTGACAATTTGAGAAATATCATTTTCTTCATGAGCAAAAATAAGTGCTGAGGGGTTACCTGTTTCAATTGTAGCATCATGACAATAGTTTTCATAATGTGATAAATCGGTTATAACTTTTGCCGCAGGAGAGAGTCTGTCGGATAATTCAGCTAAGAACTTATTGGGCATTTTAGTTTTTCTTGGGTTCGTTTTTCGTTTTTTTTACTTCGGATTTTTTCTCAATTGTTTTTTTGGAATCTTTTGAATCCGTTTTGGGTTTGGTTGTTGTTTCGGAATCATTTTTGGCAGATTCTTTATAATTGTTACTTCTATTTTCTGTAATATAAAAGCCGGAACCTTTTAAAACAAATCCTGCTCCACCGCTGATAATACGCTCAACCGTACCATTACATTTAGGACAGGCGGTTAATGGAGCAGAGGTTATTGATTGAAATTCTTCAAACTGGCAGTTACAATCTTTGCATTTATACTCGTAAGTTGGCATGAAATCTCCAAAAATAATTAGTCATTAATACATAACACTTTGCTGAAAGTACGTAAAAAAAATGATTTTTCAAGAGAAAATTAATGTTTTAAAGATTTACTTAGTTTCTGTAACCCGTAGACAATCTGCTGAACGCCGGATTCTACTTTTTTCATTGATGGGGCAAAAGAAATTCGTATATACTCATCTGCTCCAAAACCTGCCCCCGGCACAACACCTACATGATGATTTTCTAAAAGATAGACAGCAAGTTCAGATGAGTTGGAAATAGATTTTTCATGATAATATTTTGAGATATTTACAAAAAGATAAAAGGCTCCGTTTGGTTTTATTATTTCGATATTGTCGAGTTGAGATAATATCTCAATTGCTTTATCTCGTTTTGCGATAAGAGTCGGCAGTAAATCATGTATAAATCTGTTATCAGATTTGAGTGCTTCCAAAGCAGCATATTGTGAAATAGATGATGCATTAGAGGTTGTCTGTGACTGAACTAAAGCAGCTTTTTCAATCAATTTTTTTGGACCAACAGCATAGCCGATACGCCATCCGGTCATCGCATACGTTTTAGAAAAACTATGTAAAATAATTGTCTGGTCGTATATCTCAGAGTCTATTGTTACGGGAGAAAAATGTCTGTGTGGCGGGTACATAATTTTTTCATATATCTCATCAGAAAACAGCCAGAGAGAATGTTTTTTTACAAGTTTGGCAATCTCTGACAAAAGGGACTTCTCATAGACTATTCCGGTTGGATTGCATGGTGAATTTATAATTATTGCTTTTGTTTTTTTTGTTATGGCAGAATCTATTATTTCAGCAGTCGGGATTGAACCATTCTTCATTGTATCTATTATGATTGGTACTGCTCCGGTCAGTTTAATCATCGACGGGTAGCTGGAGTAATATGGAGCAAAAATAATAACTTCATCATTATGTCCGCATAGCGAGTAGAGGCAGTTAAAAAGAGCATGTTTCCCGCCGTTTGATATTAAAATTTGGTCTGGAGTATATTGAAGTTTGTTTTCTTTTTTCAACTTATCGCAAACAGCCTGACGTAATTCTAAAATTCCATTATTCAGCGTATATTTTGTATTGCCAGAATTGATTGCTTCAACGCCTGCTTTGGCAATATGTAAAGGAGTCGGTTCATCAAGTTCGCCTGCAACAAGCGGTATAATATTATCGCCATTGGTTATTTTTTCTTTTATGAGAGCAAAAAACTTAAATGTTTCCGATTGCTCAATATCTTGTAGATGTTCAGAAAACTTCATAATGTTATAAATATCGGCAGATAATGAAAGTCAATTAAATATATTCCAATTTAAAGCCTTGACAGATAGAGAAATAATTTCTTCATTCATTCGACATGAACGATAATTTTCTTACATATTGCTTCCTTATTTTTGGTGCCGGAATAGTAGGCGGGGTATTACCGTTTATTCGGAAATGGTCGGACGACCTCTTGCATTTATTTGTTTCATTTGGAGCAGGTATATTTATAGGAACGGTATTTCTGCATTTACTTCCTGAAGCATTTTCACATGAGCATGTCGAAACATCGGCAATATTTGTTTTAGTCGGTTTTATGCTTATTTTCTTAATAGAGCGTTTTTTGTTTGTGACAGGTGACGGCAGCTATGACCATAGCCATTATGTAATATCTATTACTGCATTAGTAGGGCTTTCGGTTCATTCTCTGATAGCCGGTCTTGGTTTTGCGGTTGGAGTTGAGTATAAAGACATAGGTATTCTTATTTTTTATTCTATAATTGCTCATAAATCAACAGCTGCTTTTTCTTTGGCATCCTTGTTTCTACTTGCCAAAATAAATCTGAAAAAAAGAATTATGTTGATTGTGTTATTTTCTTTGATGACACCTTTGGGTGCTTTGTTTTTTTCTTATGTAGTGACATCTGTTAAGCATGAATCGTTGTCTCCGTTATTAGGTCTTACTGCCGGGACATTTTTATATGTTGCTGTAGGAGAACTTTTGCCTGAAGTTTTTCATACAAAATCTCATCGGTGGTATAAATTGGCACTGCTGATTATCGGAATCCTGATAATGGGCTTTATTAAACATGGGCATTAAAAATTATTTTATAAACAAAATCAACGTTAATGAGTATAACAGGTATTCAATTTGAAGGAAAACCAATATAGATGAAAGCGAATGTATGGTAGTTAAACAAATTCTCATTTTACTTTTACTGGTATTTGTTCTTGGAACAACAAGTAATCTTGTTTCTCCGAATAAAATCCCATTTATTGGACAGTATCGGGATTTGTCAAGCGGCGATGGACCGATAGTACCGCCATCTGCCTCAGAAGGTGATCCTCCTTTTATTGCTGTTGATGTAGCAGAACTAGAATATTCTTTAAAAAAAGCAATATTTGTTGATGCCCGCGATAATTCTGAATTTATTTGTGGAACAATCCCGGGTTCTATTAATATTCCATTTGATTATCTTCCTGAGGAAAATATAGAGGGTTATGTTGATTCAGCTTTAAATTATGCTCCGAAAGACAGTTATATAATAGTATTTTGTTCAGGGGAAGAGTGCGATTTATCTCTCCACATGGCACGAAATCTTCAAGATTTAGGTTATACGAATTTATCGATTTTCTTTGGCGGTGCCAGAGAATGGGAAAAGTTTGGTCTGAAAATGGAAAGGGGAGAAGGATGCGAAGAATAATTGACAACGATTATTTAACTTTACTTTTTAGAGTTATTATAGGTGTTACTTTTATTTACGCTTCATTTTATAAAATACTTGAACCGTCTGTTTTTGCCAAAGGTATCTGGTTTTACCATATACTGCCCGGAGATTTGATAAATCT
This sequence comes from uncultured candidate division Zixibacteria bacterium, assembly GCA_937900185.1. Taxonomy (GTDB): domain Bacteria; phylum Zixibacteria; class MSB-5A5; order GN15; family FEB-12; genus QQUK01. The sequence goes on from CALCCW010000109.1 coordinate 4,175, forward strand.
GTTAGCCATATTTCTTCCTTGGGCAGAATTGATATGCGGAATTGCTTTGATAGTGGGTTGGCAATATCGAGGTGCGGTAATACTTATAAACCTTATGATGATTATGTTTATGGTTGCTTTGTCTATCGCAATTTATAAAGGAATATCAATTGACTGTGGATGTTTTAAAGCATCCAAAGCAACCGAAAACTCGGCAATGGATGCTCTGATTCGGGATTTTGGTGTTATTGCAATGACTGTTGTGCTTTATTTCAGTAAATCAAAAAAACTAATGTTTGACAAATAATTACTTTAAGATTGTTGGAGTTATCATAATAATTAAATCTGTTGTAGTATTTTCATTATGTTTTGATTGAAATAATTTACCTAACAGTGGTATTGAGCCCAAAAGCGGTACTTTTTGAATTCGTTCTATTTTATTTTCTTTTAAAAGTCCGCCTAAAGCAACTGTCTCACCATCTAAAACAGTTATTTTAGATTTTACCGAACGGGAAATAGTTATCGGTTTTTGTGAGTCGACCGGTCCGGTATAGCCGATTATATCTTCTATTTTAGGTTCAACAGTAAGCGTTATCTTGCCGTTTGCGTTAATGCGAGGGGTAACAGTCAGGGTAATTCCAACCTCTTCATCATAAAATGTAACGATGTCCTGGGTTGCGGCTGCTTCGGTGAATCTGCTGATTGTCGGAATTGGTATTACAGTTGTGATTTTAATTTCTGCTTCATGGTTTTCCAAAGTGGTGACATGCGGGTCAGAGATAGATCGGAAGAGCGTCGTGTAGGGAAAGAGTGTAGATCTCGGTGGTCGCCGTAGCATTAAAAAAAAAATAAAAAAACAAATACTTGCCCTTGTATAGTTGCGAACTTGCTCAGCTATACGTTTACCTTTACCCATGATACCTCGACCTGACGTCACATTGTCTAT
>CALCCW010000110.1:0-16450 GCA_937900185.1 uncultured candidate division Zixibacteria bacterium
TACGAGATATATCAGTGTGACTGGAGTTCAGACGTGTGCTCTTCCGATCTCCCATATGGTTCTTGGGGTCCAGTTCGCATACCTTGCTCAGCATGGCGATACCCTTTGCCATATCGCCAAATCTTCAATGGCAACCGGTTGTTCAAAGTATCCTTTGATCATTACCCCGCCGGCAAAATCGATTCCCAAATTTGCTTTTCCTGTTGCAATCATTGTAAACCCGATTACACCAAGAATTATAAAGACCAAAGAAATCGCAAAGGCGATTTTACGAACGCCGATGAAATCTATTTTGGTTTCCGGTATTATTCTAAACATTATTATAAACCCTTTCCGTTATATGCTGAGTTTTTGATATTTTTTACGAATATCAAAAATCTGTTTGGTAATTACGTATGCGGTGTAGAGTGAGATTAACACACCCCAGAACAATGTAACCGCAAACCCTTTGATAGGTCCGGAACCTAATAAGAATAACGCTCCGGCAGTAATCAACGTGGTAACATGAGAGTCTAAAATAGCAACAAAAGCACGTTCGTATCCTGCATCTATAGAAGCCCGAACAGTTTTACCGGTACGGAGTTCTTCACGAATCCGTTCAAAAATCAGAATATTGGCATCAATGGAAATACCTATTGTTAAAATAATACCCGCAATACCCGGCATAGTGAGTGTTGCCCCCAGTCCGGCTAAAACAGCCATAAGGAAAAAGATATTAAAGATAAGACCTATATCTGCTATAACACCTGAAACACGGTAGTAAACAGCGATATATAGTAGAACTATCAACAGTCCTACCATAGAGGCGTAGAAACCTTTTCTAATAGAGTCAGCTCCTAAAGAAGCACCAACAATATTTTTTTCAATAATTTTAACCGGAACCGGTAAAGCACCTGCTTTTAAAACAATCTCCATATTACGGGCATCTTTTAATGAAGCTGATGAACCCATAGTTATCTGACCGCTTCCTCTGATTTTAGAATTAATCATTGGTGCCGATTCAACCTTATTATCAAGCACAATTGCCAAAGGTTTATTAATATTAGCACCGGTGAGTTGAGCAAATCGTGCTGAACCTTCACCTGACAGCTTAAAGTTTACAACAGATTTACCGTAAGAGTCACGTGACATCGCAATATTTTCTAAATATTTTCCGATAAACTGTTCTTTTCTTTTCATAAGATAGAGATAGTACACTTCCCGATTATTCCGAAGTTCATAACGGGTTGACCATGCAAAAACAACATCAACCGGAATAAGTCTGAGAACTTCTGGCATGTTCAGCCATTTACTAATAAGTTCTTTATCATTTCTGCTGACAGCAAACCCTGGCCAGCTTGTACCGGTAGTAGAATTATAAAGAGCAACTTCTAACCTTGATGATAATGGACGGTCATTGATTGACGCATCAGCTGTTTCATCAAATGCAAATTCATCAGCTGCAGCAGAGTCACCCATTAAATCAGCAAGGATATCATCATCGGATGTTCCTTTTGTCGAATCAGTTGCTGCTTCTGTTTTTGTTGTATCTACATTTGTAGTCTCTTTTTTTGCTTTTTCTTTTGCATACAAAACAGAATCAATTTTTGCGATTAATAGGTTAGCATTTTCAGACGATTCAAGAAGTTTAAATGTAAGCTGTGCTGTTTGACCAATAAGTTCTTCAGCACGTTCGGCATCGGTATACCCCGGCAGATCAATAAGAATACGGTCTACCCCTTGTTTCAATATAATCGGCTCGGCAACACCTAGACCATCAATACGAGTCCTGATGACCTGAATAGCTTGTTCAACATCATCTGCTTTTTCTGATGCACTTTTTCCTTCATTTTCTACTTTCAATACAACATGAATACCACCTTGTAAATCTAAACCAAGACGGATAGCTTTTTGCTGCATATGAAGCAAAGCACCTGGGTCTTTTTCCTGCAGAGCTGCTTTATCAGCATCGCTCATTGTCCATAGTTTGAATGTTCCCCAAAATGCGTAACAGGCTGCCAATAGTAAAACTGCAGTCACAATGATACGCCAATTGTTTTTGGACATATAAATTCCTTTCAAAATAAAATTATAAGTAACTATGTAATTTTTGTAACTAATTAAAACGAGGTAAAAATAAAAGCAGTTAGCTGGTACCTGATGGTTTGGCTCCAACTAATCTGAATTGACGCCCTAAGTCTGAATGAACTTGGGAAATTGATGAAATCAGAGATTTTTCTCTGTGAGAGTTAAGAAACTCTTTTAAAATCTGTTTTGATTGCTCTTTATGTAATTTATATCGTGATTGATTATTATCTGTTTTTGATATTTGAGGAGCTTTTAGATATGCCGACTGTTCAGTATCCGGTTTACTTGAGGTTTTCATATTGTTGGGGAGTTCATCAGGCAAGAGCGGACCTTGTATGAGTTTTGCTTCTTCAAGAGAAATTTTACTGTTTTGCTCTGCTTTTTCAACTCTTTGTCCGGCAAAAGCACCATTTGCAACAATTGAGAAAACAATTGTACAAACAACAAAATACCTTATACCGGTTAAAATATGGCGAATTATTTTTTTCATAACAGACTTGAAATATATTATATTGTATATAATAGTCAATTCATTTATTCCATAGTTGACATACTGTTTGCCGTTTAATAACTTGCTGATAGATAAAATATTTAAACCGTCTTAAAACTCGGGAGTTTTTATGTATCAAAAATTTCACAATAAATTCAAAATATCCGCATTTATTTTCACAATTATCACCTCGCTTTTAACCATTTCTGTAACAGCTCAAGAAACGGTGTATCAGCTTGAAAATGGAATGAAGGTCATCTTAAAAGAAAGCCATTCATCACCAATGATAACTTCAATGGTCTTTGTAAGATCAGGGAGCAAATATGAGTCCGAATATGAAAATGGAATTACCCATTTTTTGGAACATTTACTCTTTGACGGAACAGCCAATAAAAGTCGGGAAGATATCGACGGCTCAATTCGTGATTTAGGCGGATATATCAACGCTTTTACCCGAAAGGATATGACTGCATATTTGGTTCTGCTCCCTAAACAATATATTGATTTTGGTATGACTACACAGGCAGATATGCTTTTTAATTCAACTATTCCTGAAAAAGAATTACCTAAAGAGAGAAAAGTGGTTATTGAAGAAATCAACCGTGATAAAGATTCCCCCGGATATGCTGCTGAGAATTTTACCACAACAATGACCCTTGGAGGAACAGACTATAACCGCCCGGTTTTAGGCTACAGAACGTTTATTGAAAATATCTCCCGAGATGCAATTATAAATTATTACAAAAAATATTACCGTCCCGAAAATATGACTTTGTTTGTTATCGGTGATTTTGAATCTGAAAATATGAAGAATACAATCGAGAAAATTTTTGGGAATATTTCTCTCCCAGATTACAAAGTTATAATGGCAGATTCTTCTACAACTTCTCAGACAAGTAAATCTCAAGTATATCAACCTATTTCAGGTCAAACGATGTATGACACTGTTGCCAACGTACAGTCTACCTATATTGATTATTCAATTGAAGCCCCTCGTTATTCTGATTCTGATTATATTCCTTTAGATTTACTCTGTATGTTTTATAGTATGGATGATATTTCACCTCTTATGAAAGCTCTCAAAAGCGGTGCTGAACCTCTTGCCACCGAAGCATCTATCAGTATGAATATGTATGATGATTTTTCTCGGATAGATATTTCTGTTATTTCTGACAATGCAGAAAATAAAGATACTATTATAGCTGTAATAAACAACTTTTTTCAGACCGTAGGTACTTATCAGGCAGATGCGGAGGCATTAGAAGGTATTAAAATTTCTGAAAAGACAGATAATATTTATTTGGCAGAGAAACTGCATTACTTAGGTTTTATGGTCGGTCCGACGATGATGACAGCCGGATATAATTTTGTACAGACATATTCTGAAAAACTCAACAACACAACATGGGAACAAGCTACTACCGCAGCGAAAAAATATTTGAGTAATCCTAATTACATTGCCACAACAATCAGTCCTGCTTCTGAAAATGAACATCCTTATATCCCGTATGAACTATCAGAAGAGACTATAAAAAGTTACTTTGATACTGCTGCCTTTCCATATTACAATTTAGACTCCGGTCTTGCTCTTACCTATCCATCTACGGAATCAGTTTCATTTCAACTTACTGATAAATCAGAATATTATAGTGAAAAATTTGATAACGGTATGACACTTATTATAAAGTCAAATCCCGGTAGTCGAGTTTTTGCTATGAATGTGCTAGGAAAAAACCGCTCTGTCAATGAACCGGAAGACAAAGCAGGTATTACAGATTTTGTCAACCGCGTAATCGAAAAAGGTACTGCAACTCGTAACGCATCGGAGCTCTCTCGTGATTTAGCTAAAATAGGTGCCAATGTAACACTCTATGATAACCCCTGGATTCCTTATGATGACCGTTATACCAGCCGTTCGTTTTCATTTATGAAATTTGAAACAATAGATGATTTTGCTGAAAAAGGATTTAATCTTTTTGCCGATATGGTACTGCTCCCTTCATTTGACACAAAAGAAGTTGAAAATGTACGACGCTCAATGCTTGGTACTATCGGACGCAATGCTGTCTCCCCTAAAAAACAGGCAAGTAATCTTTTTTATAAAGCAATATGCACCAAAGAATATGCCAAACCAATAATGGGAACATCACAATCGATAGCATCAATTACTGTTGATGATTTACAAAAGTACCATGACCGTTTTTATGCTCCTGACAATATGATTATTTCCATTGTTACCAATAAACCAATTGATGATGTCCGTGCATGGGTATATCGAAGATTTGGACAGTTTGCCCCGACAAAAGCAAAGTATTTCACTGCTGAGAAACCTGAATCTATATTTGAAACAAAATCTGTACATAAAGAGATTGATAAAGAACAGATTCAAATATATATCGGCTCAATTATTCCGGGTGCCGATAATCCCGATGCTGCCGCAATCGGAATTGCCTCATCTATATTGTCCGCACGGCTTTATCTTAATCTTCGGGAGAAACAAGGGTTAGCTTATTCGGTGGGAGCCGGTACAATGTTTGAAAATAAATTTGGTTTAGCATATTCGGTTATTGGTACAAAGGCTGAGAATTATCAAAAAGCAGTAGACGGTATTTTGCTTGAAATAGATAAACTCAAGCTCGACGGACCAACAGAAAAAGAACTCAATATAGCAAAAAATCATATTTGGGGACGATTAATGTCGGCAAAACTGTCATCTATAAATCAGGCATATTATCTTGGCTTGGATGCCTTTTATGGTCGAAATGTCGATTATGACCCTATATATTTAGATAAATTATCCAAAATATCTTTAGAAGATATACGCAGGGTAGCATCAATCTATTTTAAAACCGATGGATATGTAATAGCCTCAGCAGGGAAAAAATTATAATAAGTACAAAAAAAACAGCCTGCCACTTGACAGGCTGTTTTCTCTTATATATAATCCTCGCAAATGACGGGAACAATTAAAACAAAAATGAGTACATGACCGACAAACCCAGTTTGCAATCAGACTATTCTGTTGACCAACATAGTTGGGCTACGATTATTGCCAAAATATTTCTTCTCTTTGGTCTTCTTTATTTATTTATATTATCAATTACACTTTTAGGCGGCTCCTTTAAACATATGGGCAAAGATTTTGCCGAAGCTATTTTTCATTCTACTTCAAATCCGATAATTGCCCTTATGATAGGTGTTTTGACAACAGCTATTGTCCAGTCATCATCAACGACCACATCAATTATTGTCGGTTTAGTTGCTGTCGGTGCCGGAAGCGGTACCCAAATACTACCATTTGAATCTGCTATCCCAATGATAATGGGTGCCAACATTGGTACTTCGGTAACAAATATCTTAGTTTCTTTGGGGCATATTACTCGAGGTGAAGAATTCAGGCGTGCTTTTACCGGTTCAATGCTCCATGATTTTTTTAACATATGTGCTGTAATTGTTTTGCTGCCTCTTGAAATTTATTTTGGATTAATATCAAAATCTGCACTATTTTTGGAATCTATTTTCTCAGGTTTTGGAGGGATGACTTTTATCTCCCCATTAAAAATGATTACAAAGCCTATCTCTAAATGGATTATCCATGCAACCGGAGATTCCGGTATTATCTCAGCTTCAATAGCAATGTTGTTTTTATTTATTGCTCTTTATTTTATTGTAAAACTTTTAAAATCACTGGTGCTTTCAAAAGTTGAGAAATTTTTCCAAAGATATATTTTCCGTACTCCGGCCTTATCTTTTATTCTTGGAATAGTTTTAACAGCTTTTGTTCAATCATCTTCGATAACAACATCGTTGGTCGTACCTTTAATTGGGGCGGGTGTAATTTCTATCATACAAGTATATCCATATCTACTTGGAGCAAATGTCGGAACAACAATTACGGCTTTTTTAGCATCATTTGTAACCGGTTCACATGCTGCAATTGCTCTTGCTTTTTCCCATCTTTTGTTTAATATATTTGGTATAGCTATTTTTTGGCCTTTAAAAGCTATCCCTATTTGGATGGCGGAAAAATTGAGTTATTTAACTCAAAAATCTAAATCAGTGCCGATATTATATGTAGTGATTGTATTCTTTGTCATACCGGGTACAATTATTTATTTTTATAGATAATAAAAACGGAGTCTTTATTATGTTTAATAAATTTAAAGAGTTATTTGGTTCAGAAAATTTACTCGATATTGCTTTCGATACGACTTTGACAATGTTGGAATTTGATCATAAAATGTATACTGCCTCAAGAGTGACTCTTCGGGAGTCTGATTCAGATGAACTTCCATTTGATATTAAAAAGATGGATAGAAAAATCAACAAGTACGAACGGGAAGTACGCCGCAATGTACTTACTCATCTTACCGTTGCCGGTACCCAAAATTTGGTTCCGGGGCTTGCTTTGGTTTCGATCGTTATTGATGTTGAACGTATTGGTGATTATACAAAAAATATTGCAGGCTTGGCATCTTTACACAAAAAAATTCTTAAAGGCGGAAAAGCTGAAGCGGATATAGCTAAAATTGAAAACTTACTTGAAGAACAATTCCCACAGATTATTGAGGTTCTCAAAACTCAGAATAAACATCTTGCTCGTCAGATTTTAATCTCAGAAAAAGAGATTGGAAAACTTTCTGATCATATTGTAGATGAAATGATTTTAGATAATGACAAATCTCTCTCAAAATCTGATGCTGTATCGCTTGCAATGTATGCCCGTTATTTAAAACGGATAAATGCACATCTTTCAAATATTGCCAGTTCAATGGTAAACCCATTTCCAAGAATCGGATTCAGGGAAAAGAAGAAATAGGTACAGTATGTCACCCTGAGCTTGTCGAAGGGTAAATAAAATTTAAGCAGGCAGAAATGTCTGCTTTTTTTATTATTTCTTGCGAATATTTAATGCGAATTTGGCTGCGGGTAAAAGATGTTTATGATTCATAATTGCCATAATCACAGCTAACACAAGATAAATAATTATCATTTCAAACCGAATTGACTCAAAAATCATTTGAGCAAGAAATAGAATCAACAAGCCAAACCCCTCCGCTTTAGAAAACCTAAGATTCAAAAGTATCAAAACTGCAAACAGTGATTGAGCGGCTGTCAGAAGAATTTCATGCTGCTGCAATGTATCAAGTTCAAACGGTACAATTGCCCCGCCTGAAATAGCATAGACAAGAGGAATCGTTCCTATCAACAATGTCCATTGATTGACTTTAGATGATATAAGGGCTTTAATTGCTGAATTAGCCGCTCCCCGAAGTGTCCAAGTGGCTGCGATAATAAACTCGGGAGATTCTGATGCTATCGGAGCAAGCCATTGAACAAGCAGAAATTTATTGATATTATACGCCTCGCCAAGATGTATCATTGATTCGGTAAACGGTTCGGCAACAAAAAATATAACTGCCCCTGAAAATAAAAACATTACTGCCGTTACAATACGTCTGGGAGTATTCCGCATGTTGGCAACAAGTTTGGGAGGTCCAACCATTTCGGGTTCTTCGGTCTCCATCTGTGCCGCTCTACGAGTATATAAACCAAACAAAGTGACTAAAATAACAGTATCAATAAGAGTTAATTCTCCTTTGAGCGGAATTGTAATTGAATACAATGATGCCAACAGAAGATAAAAAAGTTCGACTCGTTGAATTTCCTTTAGAACAATTTCTTTTTTTCTTTTAACATAAACATATAAAAAAAGAATAAACGGCCACCCCAAGCCGACTAATAACCGATTAGCTCCGGTCATATTGGCAACAGCATAATGATGCGATGCCTGCGAAAATGGAGCATCCCACGTAAATACAAAATCGACGGCATATTCAGGCAGTACAGCAAGCAGGGCTAAAATAGCAACGGCAAGTGATTCGGAAATATCTATCTGGACAACTTCAGCAGCCCATGAAAGCATAAAAGCGGCAGCAAAAATAGCCACCCCAAAGAAAACAACTCCCATTATCGGTGAAAGGTTTCCATGAATGATGCCATTATAAAGCCCCGGCAATGCACAGGCAATAGCGATAATAAGAGTAATATAAATACCCGGTGTTATTTTATATTTTTCTCGTTGTACAGTCATTATGTGAGGTAGGGTACGGATTTTAATTTAGAATGTCAAAAGTTTTCTGTTGAGCCTGTCCGTGTGTTCACCAAAAATTCGCCTAAGCAAAAACTCGTACATATTCATAACTATTTAATGCCAGTTCACAATTCACTTTCTGTGAATATGGTATAGTTATTTAAAATAGATTGTTTAAATTATAAAGTCGAACCCCTATCCGAAACTCAGATAGGGGCTGAAAGGGATGTTATGGGGATTGTGTTTGAAAATTGTTATTTTTTAGAATGCTTACTTGAAAGTTCTATAATATATTTATTCGGATCTTTTTCAAACTCTAATTGACACAAGGGACAACAGACTAAATAATTAATCCTATTAAGTTCAATTGTTATATGTGCTTTATTGCGATTCAATGATTTTTTACAAGTTATACAGCGAGTCATCTTATTCTCCATTTAGTTTAAAATATTTTTGTCATTTTTATTGTAACTTTTGTAAGGTTTAAGCAGTATTCACAAAAAAGACTAACTATGCGAGTCCAATGTTATTACTCCTTCTTTGCCGGTTCGAATCTTAATTGTATGCTCAACATGCGAAATGAAGATTGCTCCATCACCTTTTGCTCCGGTGTGAGCAATTTTTTTTATTATTTCAACAATCTTATTTGTATCTTCCTTACGACAGACTATTTCCAACTTAGAAACCATATAATGATCTGTAGAACGCTTTAAATCAAGTCCACTTGCCAATGGATTTTCAAACGAACCTACTCGTTCTACCGGAATCACTGACACTACCTTGACACCAATGGCTTTTAGTTCTTCAATAACTTCATTCATTTTTGATTTTCTTACATAAGCCTTAATTTCTTTCATGATATAATCCTCATTCAATATTTTAATTATTATAACTGCAATATTTATGCCAATGGCTTAGAAATAGTTTATCCAGCCATCCAAATATCTTTGGTTCATTATGTTAGGGAGGAAAATAAGTTTATCGCAAATAAATATGCTTAAAATAAAATTAAAGAAAATTGAAGATTATTATTTAATTTTGTTTAATATTCTTCACTAACATAATATTAGAAAATGTATAAGAACCATCTACTAGAGCTTGAAAATAACAAGATTAATTATAATTAAGTAAGCGAGTGTATTGAGAATTTCTATTAATTGGCAAATCCCAAAAAGCGAGACCTGCCCTACAAATTTTTAAGAATTTTTTTTATAAAATCAGCTTTGCTAATGGTGTATGCTTCACGATTATTGGCATACTTTTTTTCTAAATCTCTTTTAAGTAAATTGTACTCTTCCCGAGCAGGTTTGTGTGACTTCAGATAATCACAAAATGATATGTAGTTTTTCCAAAGCTCTGAATCTTTCTCAATTATATGCAAATGATGAGTACGAATGTTTTCAGAACCCTTCACAAAAAGATGTCCCCCTGAACCATCATCACCCCTGTCTTCATAACCGTTTTCTACAAGAATTTTTTTTATTTGCTCTGATTGGCTTTCAGGAGTCAAACCAATCGCAATATCGATTATTGGCTTGGCTAATAATTCAGGAACAGCAGTACTTCCGACATGTTCGACTTCTATATGTTCACTAATAATAGAATGAAGTAAGTTTTTTTCTTTGATAAACTCATCACGCCATTGTTTTTGATGTGGTATGAGTTTTACAGTTCCGCGTTTTAAACCAAGCATAAGGTAATTACCCTATCCCCGAATCACCATATTGACAATATCTTTGCGGAGCAGGACACCGCACAGCTTATTGTCCTTAGAAGTCACGAAAACTCTTCTAATATCCTTAAAAATCATCATAGCGGCAACCTCGACAATGCGGGTCTCCGGATGGGCAACTTCATATTCAGTACGGTACAACTGCGAGACTGTAATCTTATCTTCCTGTTTCAGCAATTCCTCAAACGGTTCAACATCCATAGAGTAGTTCAAGTTTGAAATCAAAGATTTATAATCGGGCAGGGCGGCTTTGATTAAATCTCGATCGTTAATAACACCTACCAAATTGTTATGCTCATCAACAACTGCGAGTGCCGAGAGACGGTCATGGAACATTCGGTTTGCGACCTCTTTGAGAGTGTCATCGGTTGTTACAGTTGCCACAGAATGACGCATAATATCTTTGACCATCAGTTCTTTATCGACAGTGATATTTGTCTCAGCAATCAGTTTTACCAATTCACACGGTTTTTTGGCAGCCATAATTTTATCAAGATTACCTTCAATACGTCCAAAATTCGCCAGCCCGGAAAGAGTCTGCAAATATAATTTGGCGATTGTTGTCGGAGTCAAAAGCAGACAAATCACATGCACCGGAATAGAGTCAGGAGTTGTTCCTTCTAATCCATACTGAGAGACACCAATTAAAATATAGAGTTCATTAACAGCATCAGTACGTGCGTGTGGAAAGGAAAACCCATGCCCATACGATGTATTTTCAATTTCTTCACGGCTCTTTATAGACTCCAACACCTTATCATAGTTAAGGTCGACACCCTCGTTTTTAATAAGCTCCAAAAGCTCCATAATCGCTTCTTCTTTGCTTCGAGCCTTCAAGTCTATAATAATTCGTCGTTCCATCAAAAGATTAGCAAGTTTCATCACCAAACCTCTTTATTTTCATTCAAAATTTCATAAAACAACATAATCATACACCTAACTATCTTCTATATAAGTATATCCGAAAGGAAATAGTTTGTCAAATTTTTTAGTGCAGCTACGGCAGTACAGAAAAACTAAAAGTAAAATAGACTTTTTGAGCAAAATCCAATATAGGTTCAGGGTAAAGACCTGTAACCAGTACACCAAGTAAACAAATAACAAGAACAGCAAAAACAGGAGTATTAAACGTCATAGTATAGACAGATTTTTCTTTAGCAAAATACATTTGCTTTATAACGTTTACATAATAGTAGAGAGAAAATACAGATGTGAGGAGTCCTATACCTACAAGCCAGTACATCCAATCAATTCTGCCTATTGATGCTTGGTCAACAGCTGCTGCAAAGACTTTGTATTTTGCCATAAATCCGCCTAGCGGTGGAATACCTGCCAGAGAAAGCATAAAGATAGAGAGAACTGCCGCAAAAAACGGTGATGTTTGGGCAAGACCTTTATAATTGCTGATTTCGGTTGATCCGGTTTTATCTTCAAATACTGTCACAGCAGCAAAAGCACCCATATTGGCAAAGAGATACACGAAAGTATAAAAAAGAACCGAAGATATACCATGCTCATTTAAAGCAAGCATACCAATCATAATATACCCTGCTTGAGCAATAGAAGAATAGGCAAGCATCCGTTTAATATTCGTTTGTCTGATAGCAACTACATTTCCAATAATCATACCAACAGCCGACATAATTCCTACAAGTATTCCCCAATCGTTTGGTTTCATTTCGGCACCTATAAAACCCCATAAACCGATTAAGAAAATTTTGGCAAATGCGACCAGTCCGGCAGCTTTGGAGCCGACCGACAAAAATGATGCAACCGGAGTCGGAGCACCTTCATACACGTCGGGAGCCCATTGATGAAACGGCGGCAGGGAAAGTTTAAACCCGATACCTGCAAGAATACATACATTAGCAATGAGGATAGTAAAACCTATATCTTGATGTGTGAGATGAATTGAGGCAATGTTTACAGACATTTGTAATAATTGTGTGGTTCCTGAAATTCCGTATAAGAATGAAAAACCGTACAAAAGCATCGCCGAAGAAAAAGCACCAATGACAAAATATTTTATTCCGGCTTCAATAGAAAGCTTATCATCTTTATAAAATGCCGCTAAGACAAAAAGAGGGATTGTTGTCAGTTCTAAACCGATATACAAAGAGACTAACTCGTGTGATGCCGCCAAGAACATCATACCGACGGTTGAAAACATAATTAGCCCATAAAATTCGCCTCGATGATTCTGGATTTTTTGTCTCATAAGGCCAAACGATGACCCAATTGCCATAAACGCTGCACCCAAGAAAATAATATTGAAAAAGAGTGAGAGCGAATCATTGATAAACATATTTCCAAAAGCGACACCATCGCCTGCGACAATTAACAAAATTCCGGTAACAACAATACCAAATAAAGCAGTGTAGCCGACTACACTTTCATTTTTTCGGGATGTAATTAAGTCTACAGTGATAACAACCAATGCCCACACAAAGAGAAATATCTCCGGTAACATCAATCGAACAGTATCTAAGACATTTACTATTGGCAATTGCGGATTCATCTATTCTTACCTTGACATAATATGTACTAAGTTTTGTAAAGTAGCTGACATTAAATCTGTCAGAGGTTTTGGATAGATACCAACTGCTAAAGTTAATATCGCCAGTGGAACAACAGTCAACAATTCGCGTTTATTAATATCTGTTAATCCACCCCATTTCGCCATGTTAAATTCACCTAAGAACATATTTTGGAACATACGTAACATATATGCGGCACCTAAGACCACACCCAATACAGCAATACCGACTAAGTATTGATTGAGTACCGTAAATGATCCGACAAAAATCATAAATTCAGAGACAAAACCTGACATCCCCGGTAGTCCCAAAGCAGCCATAGAGAATAACAACATGAAAGCACTATATACGGGAAGTTTGGCACCTAATCCGCCAAAAACAGCAATCTCACGGGTATGAGCTCTATCATACAGCACTCCTACCATTAAGAATAATGCACCGGTAATTAAACCATGCGAAATCATTTGAAACATTACTCCGGTTATCGCCGTGACAGAACCATACGCACCAAGTGCCAACATACAATATCCCATGTGAGAGACCGATGAATAGGCGACAAGTTTTTTTAAATCTTTTTGTGCCAAAGAAACCAAAGCACCATATATAATTCCAATAACACCCAAAACAGCTATCCAAAATGACAACGAATGTAAAGCCTTGGGGAACATCGGCCAGTTAATACGAAGCATTGCATAGGTTCCCATTTTCAAAAGAACACCGGCAAGAATAACTGAAACCGCCGTAGGTGCCTGTACATGAGCATCGGGCAGCCACGTATGGAACGGCCAGACAGGAACTTTGATAGCAAAAGCAATAAAGAAGAATATAAAACAGACCATCTGCATAGTATAGGTCATTGAAGAGCCATGCTCTATGAGGGTCAGCATATTTAAGGAATGCGGCTCCGAGGTAAAGTACATTATTAAAATAGCAACCAGCATAAATATCGAACCAAATAATGTATAGAGGAAAAACTTAATAGCAGCATATTCTTTTTGAGGACCGCCCCACACACCGATTAAGAAATACATCGGAACAAGCATAATTTCCCAGAAAACATAAAAGAGGAAGAAATCTAAAGCTACAAAAACACCCATCATGCCTGCTTCAAGCAGTAAGAAAAAGGCAAAATATTCTTTTACACGAAACTTAATAGAAAATGATGCAATCAGAGAGATAGTAGACAATAAGCCGGTTAGGAAAAGCATAGGAACAGAAATACCGTCAACACCCAAGTGATAATTTACATTTAATGAAGGAATCCACGCAAAAGGACCTTCCATATATGCCATTGCAGCAGAACCCGAAAAGTTTACAAAATAATCATAGGTGAGCCAAAACGATATAACCATCGGAATCAAAGAAATTCCAACTGCAGTATAGCGAATCAGGTCATCCTTCTCTTTGGGAAGAAGCATTACTATTATCATTCCGAGAATAGGAACAAACACCAATGAACTTAAAATCATTTTCTATATACCTCCAAAATCAAACTACTATTTTTCATTTTCTGACTCCTGATTTGGTTCTTCTGAGACAAACCGAGCAGCTACTGAAAGCAAACCAATTGCTGCAATAAACAGAGCTGTCATCACCGGCCAATCGAGATCAATGTGAGCAATTTCAAATTTAAATAATAATATTATTATAATAAATACCGAAATAAAGCTAAGATAGAACTGCATCCGTCCGGTTTGTAGATACTTTAATATACCACCGAGCATACGAACAATATACCCGGCACCATTGACAGCTCCATCAACAATCCATTTATCAAACCAGAATTTAATTTCCGCCCACCACATTGTAAAAGCTGCAGTACCATTGACGGCACCATCGATAACATTGGAATCAAACGACCACATCCAACGACCAAAAGTCATGACAGGATTAATTATAGCAACTTGATAAAGTTCATCGAAATACCATTTATTCCAGAACAGATTATAGAGTGGTTTGAATCTTTTCATCATCGCATCAGGAGAAATGACATTTTTATAATACATCAAATATGCCAACCCAATTCCACTCAGACCTACAAGAGATGAAGTAAAATAGTTCATCCAATCGGCTTCTGGATGATATGGTTCACCATGATAAACAAATGCTGCAAAGCCATGTTTGAGTGCAGGAATACCTGTCCATCCGGCAAAGATTGCCATAAACGCCAAGAATATAAGCGGATATGCCATTGTCTTAGGTGATTCATGGGCATGTTCATAGCGGTGTTCCACACGAGGTTTGCCAAAGAATGTAAGGAAACATAAACGCCACATATAAAAAGCTGTCATAAATGCGATAAGTAAAGTCAGGAACGTAAAGATAGGATGACCAAATGTTGTAGCGACAATTTCATCTTTTGAGAAGAACCCTGATGTTAACGGAAATCCTGCAATAGAAAGGGATGCTATCATAAATGCCGGAGCGGTAATTTTCATTTTTTTCCATAATCCGCCCATTTCCATAATATCGTTGGTATGCACCGCATGAATAACTGAACCGGCTCCCATAAAGAGAAGCGATTTAAAGAATGCGTGGGTCATCAAATGGAAAACACCGGCATAAAATCCGGGAGAATGGTGACCATTAGCAGTATCATACCCATACAATCCTAAAGCCATTATCATATATCCGAGCTGGCTGATTGTAGAGTATGCGAGAATTCGTTTTATATCAACTTGTACTAATGCAATCGTTGCCGCCATAAGCGATGTAACCACTCCAATAATTGCTACAACAAAAGAAGCATCGGCTGATGCAATAAATACAGACATCGTTCGGGCAACTAAATAAACACCTGCTGCAACCATAGTGGCAGAGTGAACGATTGCCGAAACCGGAGTAGGACCTTCCATAGCATCAGGTAGCCATGTATGAAGCGGGAACTGTGCCGATTTGCCAACAGCACCACAAAAAACACCAATCGCAAGAATAGTAACAACAACAGGGTTAACGTCGCCTATCTTTGAAAATACTTCGGCAAAGTTAAATGTGCCGCAGTAGTACATTATCATCATTAAACCGACAAGAAAACCTAAGTCACCCACTCGAGTGGTCAGAAATGCCTTTTTGCAGGCATCGGCAGCTGATTTTTTCTCAAACCAGAAACCGATTAACAAATAGGATGTTAAGCCGACGAGCTCCCAGAATATAAATGTCATAAAGAAATTATCAGAAATCACCAAACCAAGCATTGAGAATAAAAACAGAGAAAGATAGGCAAAGAATCTGCTGAAGCGCGGGTCATCTTTCATATATCCGATTGAATAAATCTCAACACAGGAGCCGATTGCTGTCACTACAACAAGCATCATTGCCGTAAGCGGATCAATCACCATACCGAATTGGAGTTTAAAAACACCGGCACTCATAGGGAGTTCTACAATAGAAAAAGCGTTGGTATAATAGTCACCATGGTGTCCCAATGTTTCTATCAAAACAATAATAGACATAACAAGCGAAGTAAGAATCATACTGACAGAGAAAAGTGCGGATACTTGTTCTTTCCAACGAAGTGCAAAAACTATCAT
>CALCCW010000111.1:0-9633 GCA_937900185.1 uncultured candidate division Zixibacteria bacterium
AGCGAACGTGATGCTTAGCAGAGAGGGAGGGAGAGTGTGAGGATCACGCGAGTTTGGAATTTGGATTCAGCATTAGTATTTTTTTATTTTTTTTTTTCAAGCAGAAGACGGCATACGAGATATATCAGTGTGACTGGAGTTCAGACGTGTGCTCTTCCGATCTCCTGAAGGTATATCCAATGAGAGGATAGGTGCTTTTAAAGTATGTATAAATTGAATGAGGTCATGAACCTTACCATGTGGAGCATTATGCAGACTATACCCTATGAGAGCATCAATGATAAGGTCGGGGGTACTATCAAAGGTATTTTCATCATGAAGAGTCTTCCCATCTGTCGCAGAATATATCCGATACTGCTTCTCGGTAACTTTGCTTAATTTATTTTTATCAGTCACCACAAGACCAATATTGGCTCCTCTGTTAGCAAGATGTCGAGCCGCACAGATTCCCCCGCCCCCATTTCCACCGGTTCCGGCAAATAGAATAATTCGTGCTTGTTTCCAATTTTCTCCAATCATTTCTATTGCCTGCAAAGCAAGATTTCGACCGGCATTTTCCATCATTTGAAATAAATTTGGTCCGGTCACTTCAATAGCAATACGGTCAATCTCCCGCATTTGTTCTTCAGTTACAGCAGGTACTTTGATATTTGATTCAGTTAGAAACATTTCTGACATATATTATATATTGTTTTAGTTCAAGTATACAAATTTATTATTTTTGATTATTTTGATCGAGAATTTTAGCAATTCTTTCTCGGGCTTCAGAACCAAGTGTAGCCAGCTCATTTTGGGCTGCAGCTTGCTTATGAGAAAGGGTACGCATTTGACGAATTTGTTCAGAATTTCTCCGACACCAAGTACAAATACGAAGATGCATACGCAGTTCCAAATTCTTTCTCCAAGATAACGATTCATCCATAGCCTGAGATGTCAGGTGTGACACTTCCTGGCAGGATGGAAGTATTCTATTTAATAATTTCATAAATATTTTTTTCATAATATATTCTCTTTAAAATGTTCTCTCAGAACCAATCCAATTAGTTTCCAAGCACCGTCGTAACAATTTGCGGGCTCGATACAGCATTACTCTTAGATTAGTCGGAGTAACAGCCAAAACGTTACAAACTTCTTGGTATTCTATTTCCTGAATATCCCGTAAAGTATAAACTTTAGCCAATTTAGTATCAATATTTTCAAGACAGTTGTGAAGATATGCCCAAAATTGTTGCTGCTCTACAGGATCGTTTGAGTCAACCGCCCATGCCTTGGGTTTGCGATGTGGCAGCCAGCTCCCCGCATCTGAACCGGTTGAGATATAATCAGTATCGCCGAAAGAGGAAGAAACCTGCTCTGGGTTAGTTAGTTTTACTTCTTTACCTGTTTTCCGATAATGGTCAACAATTTTATTTTTGAGAATACCGATTAACCATGTACGTTCCGATGATGAACCGGAAAAAGATGCTTGTCCCTTGAGTGCCGCCAAAAGTGTTTCTTGCACTAAATCTTCAGAAACAGAACGATCACTTAAATATCTAAAAGCATAACCATAAAGAGCATCACCATGCTTATCAACCCAATCGTGAGGATTGGACAATTGGGACTGTTTTGAAGAATGTATATCCATAATTTATGAGTATATTATATTATTGAAACATAGTCAACCGTAGAGAAATGTAACTACCGGCAGTTGAACCCTATAGCATTTAGTATATATTACGAATCAAAATATTTGGAAAGTTTTGTATTTGTAAAAACGATTTATTATGGCGGGCTATCGTGGACTATTTTAGAACTGCCGCTTAGTTATATAATTGATTTAATTCACTAATATTTGAATTTCGTAGTCATTTTAACTTTAATTTCATTAAAATTTTCATTTTCTGAAATGTTCGATACGACAAGATTATATTTTGTTTCTTCAATATCAATTTCAGCAGATAGTATTTTAGAGTACTCACGAGGGATATAACCTATTGGATTACTATCTCTAAAAACTTGTATAGCTGATGGATCAAATTTATTGTCATATTCTCGTTGTATTAGTAATTTTTCACCAATTTTAATAGTTTTTGAAGCGGTACACCATTCATCATTAAATACAGTTCCTTTAACTTGAAATTCAAATAAATCTGGAATTTCTCTATAGCTATTCGGTGTTAATTTTAATGAAATATTGCTAATATTTTCTTTATCAAAATCTGAGACATCAAAAATATCAATTTCTTCGTTGGTTAAGTTTGACAACCACTTTATAAATGCTTTTCCAGTTAAATAGTTTGATTTCTCATATAAATAAGTAGATACATAACGACCTTTTATACCCAGCGATCTTGCTAAGCAACTTGTTGAATTATTTAAACCATATTTAACATAACTTGTTAGACTTTTAATATTTTCGGGTAAGTCTTTCAATTCAATCTCGAATTTATAACATAAGATTGTTAAAAATGATGTAATCCCCCAAGGATATAGATAATATAGTGGACTTCCCCCGCAAAAACGGATACGGAGTTAAGTATGTTATGTCATCATTTCAAATTGAGCCGGACTTTTGTATCCTAAGCTCGAATGACGACGGTTACGGTTATAAAACAATTCAATATACTCAAATATCTTCAGTTTCGCATCCTTTCTTGTTATAAATTTTTCATGATATATCAACTCTGTCTTTAAAGTAGCAAAGAACGATTCCATCACCGCATTATCCCAACAATTACCCTTACGGCTCATTGAGCATGTTATATTATTTACTTTCAATAGCTTCTGATAGTTCTTTGAGGCGTACTGGCTGCCTCTATCTGAATGATGAAGTAACCGATCTGACGGTTGTCTTCTTTGTATCGCATGGCTTAACGCATCAAGAGTAAGTTGTTCTGTCATACGTTTGCTCATCGACCAGCCAATAACCATGCGGGAATGCAGATCAATAACTCCGGCAAGATAGAGCCAACCCTCAGTTGTCCAAATATAGGTTATATCAGAAACCCAGACTGTATTTGGTGAACTGACTTCAAACTGACGATTCAAAAGATTATCAGCAACAGGATAGTTATGTTTTGAATTGGTTGTTGCTTTAAACTTCTTACTCCGTTTCGCTCTTATATTGTTATCACGCATCAACTTCTCAATCCGATTCTCTCCGCAGGGAATACCTGTATCGTTGAGTTCATCTGTCACACGAGGGGAACCGTAGTTCTCACGGCTTCTCTTGTGAACAATACGGATATGAGACAACAGTATTCTGTTAGCTACTGACTGTTTACTCTCAGGACGAGTACGCCAATCATAGTAACCGCTTGGTGATACTTGTAAGACTTGGCACATCTTCAAAACCTTCAATGACAAGCGGTGATTCTCTATAAACTGATATTTCATCGAGGTTTTTTCGAGAAAATGGCCAAGGCTTTTTTTAGGATGTCACGCTCCTCCTGTACATCAGCAAGTTCTCGCTGAAGTTTGCGAAGTTCGGCATCTGATTCTTTCAAATTACCAAGACCTGGAAATGCTTCTTTCGGATCTTCTGCTAATTGTTTCTTCCACAAATACAATTGATTGACATTAATTCCCAAATCTCGGGCTACCTCTGTTGCTTTGCGACCATTCTCTGTTACTAAACGAACAGCTTCTATTTTAAATTGACGGTCATATTTACGTCTTTGTGTCATTGGACACCTCCTATAACGGAATATACTCCTTAACTTGCTGTCCGTCAATTCGGGGGAGGTTCAAATCGCTTGTTGGAGAGGAAATAAAAAAATGCACCCATCTGAAATAGATTGTATTCGAGTGGGTGATATAATAATTACACCAAATTTACCTGATTATGGTAAGTGGTTAATTGCTGAAGTTACCGGGGGATATAGTTTCAAACGAAATAATAAATTTGGTGACTATGGACATATCTTAGGTGTGAAGTTGCTTACAGGTGATTCATTTATACATCCTCATCATATAGATGTCTCTGCATTTTTAAGAGGTACAATGAAAACTCCTATGCGATTATGGAATATAAGTGGTTATAAGAGCGATGTTGATAAAATTGTTGATGCTTTGAAACAAAATAAAGACTTATCTAAACCAACTCCAATTCAAGAAAAATTATTTGATATAAAAAAACTGTCTAAGTTACATTTGGAAAAAGAACTAAAAGAGAAGTATAATGCTACTGAGTTTGAAACTCCAATTAATGAGATTTTAAAAATTTTGTTTGGTCAAGATAATGTCGAAAAACACGCTGGTCCGACTGAAAAAGGTGCTGACTTCATAAGTAACTCAAAAGATGCTCTTGGGGTATTGCATAGAAATGCAATTCAAGTGAAAATGTGGTTTGGAGAGATTTCTGCTTTAGACCCATTAGAGCAAATTGAATTAGCTTATAATAGTCATGAAAAAATTGATAGTGGGATTGTAATTACTATGGGAACTTATATGAGTGAAGAGTATAAAAAAAGAGAGAAGGAATTAAGCAAAAAGTTACTTATTCCTATTCATACTTTTTTAAAAGATGAAACTCTTGGCCTGTTCTTGAAATATATGCCTGACTTGCTGTAATGACTAAACACCAAACAATAATCTTTAGAAGTTCTGTCAGTTCTTTATTCGCTTGTTCGCATAGGCGAAAGAACTGACAGATTATT
Organism: uncultured candidate division Zixibacteria bacterium; assembly: GCA_937900185.1. GTDB lineage: Bacteria > Zixibacteria > MSB-5A5 > GN15 > FEB-12 > QQUK01. Next base: position 4,641 of record CALCCW010000111.1, read on the forward strand.
ACGTGTCAGGTGTATCATGCAAAGCATGAAAGCACCCGACACAACGATTAATAATACTTTGGTAGGACAGACATTCTTGTCTGTCCAATGTCGGGTAAGAATGTCCGACCTAACGAAAAGGGGTTCAAATTACTCAAAAAACAATCATACAGAATAACCGTTGCTTTTTAACCGTTATTTGCTAATATGCTTTTATGTCAGAAACACTTACATTTGGGCTTTTATGCTTCACATCGTTTTTTACCCTGATAAATCCGCTTGGGGTGATGCCGGTCTTTATGACTATGACCTCATCGCTTGACAGCAAAGCCCGCAACAAAACCGCCCGTAAAGCGACCATCATCGCATTTATTACACTTGTTATGTTTGCTTTATCAGGACAGCTATTATTTGAATTTTTTAATATTTCGGTTAATTCGTTTCGGGTTGTCGGCGGGATTATTTATTTTATTGTCGGGTTGGATATGCTTCAGGCTCGAATCGGTGAAATTAAAGTAGATAAAGAGGATATACACAAATATGTCGAGGATATTTCAATCACTCCGCTTGCCATTCCGATGATTTGCGGACCGGGGGCAATTACCAACGCAATTATTCTCATGGAAGATGCCCAAACGGTAGATTATAAAATTGCTTTATTTTCTGCTGTGCTTGTTGTAATGTTTTTAACTTTTCTTATCTTGTTCGGAGCATCTAAGATAATAAATATCTTAGGCGAAACCGGTAATAAAGTTATGATGCGGTTGATGGGTTTGATTGTGATGGTTATCGCCGTAGAGTTTTTCTTCTCAGGTTTGACACCAATCGTTCAGAAAATGATCAATCCATAGAGGGATATATGAAAAAATATTACATTATTTTAATAATTCTAATCTTAACTTCTAGTACATATGCGTCTGATACTTTGCAAGTTCCTCTTAAAGTTGAAGAAATCAATGATGGTCCTTATGTCTCATACATTGACGATTCAACAATTAATGTTCAGTATGTTAATCATGGGGTTCTTGTTGAAAAACATTTTTTCGGAAATGTGTTGATTGATTTTAATGGCTTTGCTTTTGATAGTTTAAGCAACTACAAAGTATCAACACAATATCATGTTCCTGATTACCAATATGAAACAGTTTCCAAAATGTTTGTTTTTTCAGATATACATGGCGAATACGAATATCTTTGCGAGTTGCTTATTAACAATAATATTATTGATTCAAATTTGCATTGGTCGTTTGGGGAAGGGCATCTTGTTGTCGACGGTGACATGTTTGATAGGGGAGACAAAGTAACAGAAATCTTGTGGATGATTTATAGATTGGAGCAAGAGGCAGAAAAAGCAGGGGGAGAAGTTCATTTTTTGCTGGGAAACCATGAGATGATGGTATTGCAGGGTGATTTGCGATATATTAATGAGAGATATAAAATAACAGCTGAGATTTTAGATTCTGATAGTTTACTTTCTAATTTGTATTCTAATAAAACTGTTTTAGGTAATTGGCTTCGTTCTAAAAATACATGTGAAATTATTAATGGTATTCTTTTTGTGCATGCCGGGATTTCTCCTAAAATGATGCATAAAGGATACTTATTAGAATTTATAAATAATTCTATGCGAGAAAATATTGATACGCCGAGAGATTCAATAAAAGCAGATTCAACTTTGAGCAATTTATTTGGAAGTTTTGGACCGATTTGGTACCGTGGCTATCATTATGATATGAAAAGGTATAAACAGGCAACTATGGTAGAGATTGATTCTCTCTTAGATTATTATAATGTTACGAATATTGTCGTTGGGCATACGGTAAAAGATTCTATTGCTGTTTTATATGACGGAAAAGTTTTCGGGGTCAATCAGGACTACGAAATTCGTGATGAATTTGAGGGATTATATATTGAAAATGGAATATTTTACGCTTGTGATATAAATGGAGTAAAACGTAATATCCATAGCAATAAATAAGTTGTGCTATTTTGTAAAAACCTCTTTACCTGTGAAGTTTTCTGTATTACTTTCAGTCTGCTTAATTAACGGGGCAGTAGCTCAGTTGGGAGAGCGCCACGTTCGCAACGTGGAGGTCGTCGGTTCGATCCCGATCTGCTCCAATTGAATTTGCAGCAGATAGTTGTGAATTTTTCGACGATTAAACAGTCAGGAAGGGGTTCCTGACTGTTCAAGATAATAAAAAGGTTCTTTGAAAATTTAAAAAGATTAGCTTGATGAATGTGTAGGTCAGGTCTTTTTAAGATCTGACATTACTGGATTCCCGTTTTTGGGCTTGTTGAAAAACTTTCTATTTTGGAACATACTTTGACTCCGCTCAGTATGACAAATTATAAGTTGTTGTGTTCCAAGTCACCCTGAGCGGAGTCGAAGGGTCTTGAAACAGATGTTGGACTTTTTCAACAGTTGTCTACGCAGGAATGACAAATTATATGTGCTAGACGGGGAATTAGTGGCTCCCTGTTACTCGGAAATCCGCTCTACCGAGGTCGAATTCCCACTTGAGGGTTTGTTTTGATTTGTCGGGACAGTTAAGCAGTATTGAGAATTGGGTCTTGTACAACAGAAGCCTATGAACCCGGTCAGGGCTGGAAGGCAGCAGCCGTAAGTAGTTTACTCCTGTGTGTTGCAAGGTTGCCCGGTTTGAGCCGGCTGGCTGAAACACTTGTTAAAATAAATTCGATTGTGGGTGCACGCAATTATAAAAGCCTCTCTAATTTTAGAGAGGCTTTTTTTTGATTGTTTATTCATATTGATTGATGCATTGTTCTTAGGTTTGAGTATTTATATATATTAATAAATGATTGATGGAGGAAATTGTTTTGAAAAAAGTAACATTGCTTTTATTGGCACTTAGTGTATTAATTTCAATTCAAAATACAGAAGCGGGAAGAAGAAGAAGTCCTAAAAGTGGTAAAATAAAAAATGGTGTATTTGTTGATAGTAAATATAATTTTCAACTAACTATTATTGATGGATGGAGAGGGAAACCACAAAAAAATAATAATAGTTGCAGGATTAAAGTTGAATATGAAAAAAACAAAAAAGGTGATGTCCGAACCGATATTGTTGGAGTGGATGGATTTGAATTATCAATACCATTAGTGTCTGTTTGGGTAATTAAAACTGAGATAAAAGCAGAAAAATATTTAAAAGACTATTTGAAAGATCCAATATCCTCTAAAATCAATAATAAGATTACAGAATCTATGCAAGCAGGTTGGACAGATATGCGTTTTGATAGATTTAAGACTTGGACCTATAGCAAAATTACTATAGACGATCACGAAGGAGCAAATTGGGTAGGACTTCTCAATTGCAGATATAAATCTAGTGACGCTGAACTTTTATATCAGTTATATTCAATATTTGATTGTATTCAATATGATGATGAAACAGTATTGTTTATAACTGGAAGAACAGAATCTGAAGATTTCAATAAGGTCAGTAGTCAAATGCAATTTATAATGCGGTCTGTTAAATCGATTCAAGAGAAGAGATAAAAAATATATAAACAGGTTCTTTAATAATCAAACTTCCCAACTTGAATAGATTGCTCTCGATAAAAATTTGTTTCCGCACGCGGATCATTCGACATCCTTCGTAAAGTCATAAGCTGTCCTACGTGGGTCATGGCATCGGAAAGTGGTCCCTGATATACTCTCAATATAACTTCTTCATCAGCATTTTCAAGATTTGTAATTGTCGTATTGAGTTTTTTTAAGTAGCTGTAAAATTCAGTTATAACATTTTCCTAACTGCCAAATTCAATTGGAGTATAGATACCACCTTTGAGTATATCATCGGATGCTTTCGTCATTTGCACAATATGCTCTAATATTTCACAGGGGGTTCTCACACCATAGCCTGCTGAAAAATATGAATAATTATCTTTTGCATCTTTAATCGCATAGTTTGTCCGAAATGCCAATGTTGCCAGATGATGGCGTAGTATTGTTTTGTAATCCATAGTATTTCCTTTTATTTTATTTAATATATATAGAAATAATTAGGATTGTCTAGCTTAAAGATAGGTTATTTAGATTTTACGTAATTGCTGAATTACCAATTCTGCTAATTCAAATCGTAGATGTAAATTGATTATTTTTTCTGCAATAAAATCAGCATTCAAATTAAATATGCTATGTTTTTCAGTAACATGGGAATATATTCAGTATTGTTCTCATCTAACTTCTTGGGGGTGAATCATAAAAATTAGAGTCAAAATTATGAAAAGCTTCAGTCGGAGTTTTCCCATATCCTGCGATGCCGTTTTCAATAGACTCTCCAAACCAGGCACACCATTTATTATTATGAATAATAAGTTGAGGTTTTAAAAAGACAGATGGACGTTTTTTGAATTCGACATATTCGCTTATTTTTTCAAATATTTTTTGTTTTGGCATATTTACTACTTTCTTTTTGAGATATTACTTCCATATTTATATCTATATATTACTTTTCGACATGAAGCGTACATCACTTTATCTGCTTATTCCGGTAATTTTTTGGGGATTATCCTATATTGCCATCAAAATCGTCTTAGCTGAACTTGAACCGGTAGAGATGATTTCACTGCGGTTTCTCTTAGCGGCACCATCTTTATGGCTCATTCTCTTATTTAAAAAAAGCGGACTACCCCGCACTTACCTTTGCATTTAAAACTATTGACAATCACAAAGTAATTAAGCAAAAGTAAGTGCGGGGCAACCCGTTATATAAATAATCTATCCATATTTAGGCAAATTATTATGGTTTTTTCAATACCTTAATTCCGTCACTACCATAGGACACATAAATATATCCCGATAAATAGAGAATCTTATCGGCAAAGCCCGTTCCCCCTGTATATGTGCCTTTCAACACAGGGGATTTGGGGTCGGTAATATCAAGCCAAAGCACACCGTAAGAGCCATCGGCAACAAAAATATTATCCCCGCTAATAGTTACATCTTTTGCCTCGCCTGTGGTATCATATCTACCCTGTAATTTAGG
>CALCCW010000112.1:0-3537 GCA_937900185.1 uncultured candidate division Zixibacteria bacterium
AACTATATACCTTGGCAGGTGCAGTAATAGCATAAAGATATTTTTTGTTTCTGTTATCTCTTCTACATCAATGTCCTTATATTTATTATTTTTTTTTTTTTTTTTCAAGCAGAAGACGGCATACGAGATATATCAGTGTGACTGGAGTTCAGACGTGTGCTCTTCCGATCTCAAGCCCGCCAAATTGAAAGATATAAAAATACCCCGACAGAGCTATGACAAATACGAATATAGCCGCATAAATAAAATATCTCAAAAATGTTCTCACACTCAATCCTTTAAACCGTCTATAATTGAAAGAGCAGCCCGATATCCATCTCCGGCTGATCTGCCGACATCCTCAATTATGGTCTGCACCAACTCTTTTGAAGCCCCAACATTGAACGCACCAATAATATGAGAGCGAAGCTGTCTTTCTCTATTTTCCATAGTTAAAAACGCAATTATAGATAACTCACGGGTCACAAGCGGTAAGGTGTCTCTTGACAGCACTTTTCCATATCCTTCTACAATCATCCAATGAAAAATCTCAGGAGCAGAATCTAATACTCTTCTTTTGAGAGGCTCATATTTATCTTTGTACACCTTGCCACACACCTCTTCCCCATTTTTATACCATTCTATAAGATTATTATCTGATAAAAACTCAGAATCCTGTACTATTTTCTTTTGATTTGGAACTACTTTCTGAAGTACATCAGATGCTTGAAGCATCCGTGGAAATCCTAAAAAAAGGTATGATTGTAAAATTATTTCATATAAATCGGTACGGTCAATTTTGAACTCAATTGCTTTTTGGATAGCTTTTTTAGTAATGTCAGCATCATCAAAAGTCACTGCTGCCGAAAAAAGAGCAAGCATCCTGTTTTGCACTTCTATTACCGGATTAAATTGAGCAAGAATTGATTGGAAATGAGCTTTGTCCGCTGACATATTCATACGGATAGTAAAAGAAAAATCTATTCAATTGGCAACGTAAAATTTACTAATGCAACTGTTTCAAACGACTTTCAAGCCCCTGAATACTTTGTTTAAGTACATCGATTTCTTTCAAAATAGAGTCTACCAACACATCAGATTTATTACCATGCGGAGACTTCGCACCTTTGACAAACTGTTCTTGCTTCCCAATAGGTATTTTTACTGAATAAATAGAATTATTTCTTAAAAAGTCAAAGTCAATTATCGTACCCGGGGTAGTTCTTTTTATATAATCAGCAAATTCAATAGGATTATCAATACTTAATCCATTGGCATGAAAGAGCAAATCTCCTTTTCGTAGTCCTGCCTTATATGATGGTGCATTTTTAACAACTTTTTCTACTATTAATCCATGACTTATTTGTACACGGTCTTTTGGAGGAGACATTGCGGGTGAAAATCGGCTTGTATTGTCTGAAAGTTGAATTATGACCGGAGGCGATATTTCAATCTCACGAGTCACAAGCCCAAGATAACCGGCATATCTATTTCCATGCACTTTCAGATAATTTACTATTTCTGATATTTTATATGCAGGAATTGCCAGCCCTATTTCTGAGGAACTGCCAATTTGTGCTGTAATTACCCCAAGAAGTTTCCCATCCATTGAAAATAGTCCGCCACCATGTGAACTGGGTGTAAATGATGCCGAAAACTGCATCATCCCGTCAGGACGATACCCTGCACAAATACCCAAAGCCGGTGCCGCACGAACCCCTAAAACATTACCAACGGCTAAAATCATCTGACCGGCACAACCTGTCTGAGATTTAAGACGAACAGGTTCGCCTGAACGGTTTTGTATTTTTAAAAGGGCTATACCATTTTGATAATCTATTGCCACAATTTTTGCAGGGACAGTTTTATCATCAAATCGTATAAATATTGTTGCATACTTTGAAACAGATTCAGCAGGAGCAATAATGAATCCCGATGTGTCATATATTAAACCGGTTGAAATGACAGAATAAACTGCATCATTACCGGTTAAACTATAGTTTTGCGGATACATTGGTTCTGATGCTTCGACAGTTACTATAGTACGTGAAACATCATATACCAGTTCATTGAGACCAAACTCTAAGTTTATTAGAGAAGAATCTTGAGCCGCAATAGCAGCCGAAAAAAAGACCGCCGGAAAAAACATCAAAAATGTTTTAACGACGGTCATTTTAGAGAAGAAAGTTATCATTAGTATTCCCCGGTTACCCCCTTAATGGAGTCATTCTGAGGAACTAAATATAAACGAATAACCGGACGTATATGATAATATGTCGTAACATACGGAATCGGTCTTTTGTTTTGAGATGAAACCGATGCTAAGGACAAATTTTGATTACCGGGAAAAGATCCGGACTGCATCATATTTCGAGAAATACGATTACTTCGTTCTACTCGTGCCAAATGATTATCAAGCGACCAATCCTTCGTCATATTCGGATTATTAGTCGGCTGAACCGTCAGGTACGAGTCATCAAGATTATTGTTTTGAGAGGCATAATTATATCTATTGCTCATTATGCCTTCTGAGAACAATGTTACAAGTGCAAAGACAACAACAAATGCCGATACAACAGCCGGAACAACTTTTGACCACACCATCAGTGGAGGTCTCTGAGGGTGGTACGCTTTTGTACGTGTTTCGGCAAATCGTTCATTGGCAATTCTATTTAACAAATTATTATTAAAATCATTGGAAACTTCTAAAGAACCTATTTCAGATTTCGCAGCAAACATCGCATTATAAAGAGATTCTTCTTTACGGCAGAGAGCACAGGTTGACAAATGCTCATCAACAGCAAGTTTCTTACGTCCTGCTAACTCATCATTACAATAAGCCGACAGGTAAGAGCGTACTTTTTGACAACGCATTATGACTCTCCAATCTTGGTGATAATTTATCTCTAAGCATCATACGAGCTCGATTCACTCGTGATTTTACCGTTCCTAAAGGAACTGATAAAATTGTTGCAACTTCTTCATATGGAAACTCCTGTATGTCCCGTAACATAAATGCAGTTTTATATTTTTCAGGTAGTTCTGCTATTGCTTCTTGTAATATCTCAGGTAATCGTGATGGAAGTTTCATTTCAACAGCAAATTCTTTTTCATTCCCCTGCATTTCTGATATTTCTAAAAATTTGAATTTCTTTCTCTTGCGTAATTCATTCCGTGCTAAATTTAAAGCTATTGTATATATCCACGTAGAAAAACAGTGCTGAAAATTAAACGACTGCCGGTGTTGATATACACGTACAAATGTCTCTTGAACTACATCTTCGGCTTCTTCGACTGAAGACAGCATCCTGCCGATGACATTCATAAGACGATCTTTATATCTATCTACCATTTCATTAAATGAAACCATATCCCCATTTTGGATAGCTCTCATCAAGGTAAAATCAATATCTTTTTCTGTCAGTTTATTCATTCGTCACCTTTGTTTGTCGTTTAATATTAATACCAACAAAAACTATATTAGTTCCAATATTTTTCAAACTTTTCTTAACGTAGATCGGAAGAGCACACGTCTGAACTCCAGTCACACTGATATAT
>CALCCW010000113.1:0-9291 GCA_937900185.1 uncultured candidate division Zixibacteria bacterium
TTTTTTTTTTAATGATACGGCGACCACCGAGATCTACACTCTTTCCCTACACGACGCTCTTCCGATCTCTTCAGCATTTGGGTAGAGTCTTTTTTCGGCAAACTCACGTGCCATTTCTTTGAATTCGAGATCATCTTCAGTTAATTTGAAATCCATTTATAAAACTCCTTTAAGCATTATATTCGTAAAAACCTCGTCCTGATTTCCGACCCAAATAGCCTGCCTGAACCATTTTCTTTAGAAGCGGACATGGACGATATTTAGGGTCGCCTAAACCGTCATGCATAACTTCTAAAATAGCTAAGCAAACATCAAGACCGATAAAATCAGCCAATTGAAGTGGACCCATCGGATGCCCCATGCCGAGTTTCATTACATTGTCAATTGCATCGGCAGTACCTACTCCTTCAAAAAGGGCAAAGACCGCTTCGTTTATCATCGGCAACAAAATTCGGTTGGCAATAAATCCGGGAAAATCGTTTACTTCAATTGGTGTCTTATTAAGCTTTTCGGACAATTCTTTGATTAACTTAAATGTATCATCAGATGTTGCCATTCCTCTGATTAGTTCAATAAGCTTCATCATCGGTACCGGGTTCATAAAATGCATGCCAATAAATTGTAACGGACGGTTTGTTGCCGATGCAAGTTGTGTTATCGGAAGTGATGATGTATTTGAGGCAAAAATTGTTTCTGCCGGACAGATTGTTTCAAGTTGTTCAAAGATTTTGAGTTTCGCTGCTAAATTTTCAGAAACAGCCTCAATAACCAGTTGAGAATCTTTGGCAGCATTTAAATCAGTTGAAGTTGTGATATTTGCGAGAGTTGTATCTTTTTGTTCAGGTGTAATTTTTTCTTTTTTGACAAACCTGTCTAAAGATTTTGAAATTCCGCCAACTGCCTTATCTAAGACCTCTTTATTTAAATCAATCAATGTAACTTTATAACCAAACGAAGCAAATACTTGAACAATACCGTTGCCCATTGTACCACCGCCAATGACGGTTATGTTTTTAATTTCATTAATTTCCATTTTTATATCCTAATCTTTCTAAGAAATTTCAATTGCCATTGCAACCGCATTTCCACCGCCAAGGCAGAGAGTTGCCATACCGGTTTTAAGTCCGCGATCTTTAAGAGCATAGATTAGTGTTGTCAGAATACGAGTACCTGAAGCACCGATAGGATGACCTAAAGCAATAGCACCACCGTTGACATTTACTTTTTTATCATCCCATTTAAGCCCCTGACCATCTGCTATTGCCTGAGCGGCAAATGCTTCATTGGCTTCAATAAGATCCCAATGATTGATATCAACATTCATTTTTTTCATTAATTTTTCGACAGCAAAAATAGGAGCAAAAAAAACATCTTCAGGAGCTGTACCGGCGGTAGCATAGTCAATAATTTTGGCAAGAGGTTTGAGACCGTGTGCTTTCATATAATCACCGGAGACAACAACCGTTGCAGAACAACCGTCATTAAGCCCCGGAGCATTACCGGCTGTGACAGTACCATCTTTTTCAAAAGCAGGTCTTAGTTTGGCAAGTTTTTCAGCTGAAATACCTGGACGGAATCCTTCGTCTTTGTTAAAAATAATTGGGTCTTTTTTCCGTTGTGGAACTTCAATATCAAAAATCTCAGCATCAAATTTATTGGCAGCCCATGCTTCGGTAGCTTTACGATGTGAATTATAAGCGTACTCATCCTGCATTTCACGAGTGATATTATTTTTCTTACGTGTTAATTCGGCAGCCGAACCCATGTGAAAATTATTAAAAGAATCCCAGAGACCGTCGTGAACCATAATATCTATCATTTTTTGATGACCAAACTTAACACCTGTTTTGGCACCTTGAAGTATAAGCGGTGTATTTGACATAGATTCCATACCTCCCGCAATGATAACATCTTGGTCTTCGGCACGAATAGACTGTGCCGCAAGCATAACAGCTTTAAGCCCTGAACCACATACTTTGTTGATTGTCAATGCTCCAACTGAAGCCGGTACTCCACCATGAATGGCAGCCTGACGGGCAGGTGCCTGACCGCATCCGCCTTGCACAACATGTCCCATTATTACTTCATCAATATCAGCAGTATTTATATTTGACCGCTTGATTGCTTCTTTAATTGCCAATGCACCTAATTGAGGTGCGGTAAATTTGCCTAACCCACTGTGTAAAACACCAATCGCCGAGCGACAAGCTGAGACGATATATGCTTCTTTTCTTTCAGACATAATATGTAATCCTCTATTTTGTTAGAATATTAATCACTCATTAAACAGTATATATACAATATATCGCTGTAAATCAAGTGAATTTGTTCACAAATGATAGTAAACACTCACTTTTTTTGATTGATTGACTTTTAATTATATGGATAGTATCTTTTTTATTCAATTGATACATAAGGAGAGGTTCAATGAAACAATGTATTATAAATTTGTTCATAATACTACTCATAATAAGCAATTCTGTAATCGCTGCCGAACATGAGCTGGATAAAGGTTCTATCGGTGCCGGTGGAAGCATTTACTATTTTAATCAATTTGGGGATGCTATAATTGATAGGCAGTTATTTATCGCTGATGTTACTGTAGATTATGCTGTTAAACCGGGATTGTTTATCGGAGGAGATTTTTATTCTCATGTTAATAATAGAGATAATGATAGTTGGTGGGTAGGACCAATTATCACTTATTATTTTAACGCTGATAAGAGAGAGAACCAATCTAATCAATTATTTCCCTTTATTGACACTTACTATGTATATGGAAATGAATCAAACTTAAAGAAAAGTATGCTTGGTATACAAACCGGTCTGCTTATATTTGTTTCTGACAGGATAGGTATTGATTTCTTAGTAAGTTTTGAAAAAGTTTACTACCATTATGGTAGTGAATATGAAACAGGTACCGGTTATCAAATATTCTCTGGATTCGGACTCTCTACATTTATTTTTTAATATATTAAGTAATAATTTTCATAAAAAAACTCGTCTATTTGGCGGGGTTTTTTATATTGTTTTCGCAATTTATTCTCATATATAGATATTAAGATGCCGATATATAAAAAAAGGAATTTTTATAATCGTAAAGGAAATAACTATGAAAAAATTATCTCTGATTCTGATTGTACTGCTGTTTGGAATAGTAGCAGCAACTTCAGCACAAGTACCAGGTGTACCATCAAAACCATTCAGTGTCTATCTTGATGCCGGTTTAAATGCAACATCATCTCCTACATGGTTCAAAGATTACCATAAACTTGGTTATCATGCCGAAGCAGGAATTGGTTTTAAAGCTTTCCCGTTTATAGAAATCGTAGGTAAAGCCGGAATTCAGGTAATGGCAAAAGACTGGTCTTTAATCCCAAACAGTCCGTTAGATGGTGGCAATGTAAAAATATTGACTTTTGGACTTGATGCCAGAGCATCTGTCGGAGCTCCTTTGGCACCGATTAAACCTTTTGTACTTGCGGGAATTGGTCTTGCAAAAATTTCTGAGGATGATATTACTTCTAGTGATATTCTATATAGTGAGATTCCATCTATATATAACAATCAACTGGCTGACAAAACAAAATTATATTACAACATTGGCGGGGGTATTGAATTTGGCGGCGGACCTATTAAGTTTTTCATTCAGGCACGATACATGGGTTTCAAAGTTGAAAGAATAAATACTTCCAACGCAGGCGAAGAAGATAATAATATTAAATATATCCCGATTTCATTCGGAATTAAATTTTAAGATATTATCTAAAATAAAATATATTCTAAAAGGGCAGACAAGAATGTTTGTCCTACCGATATAATTTTATCTGTATTTACATATATCCACCACTCCTCTCCGTGCTTGCCACGGAGTCCAGAACAGTAACAATAACAGCAGTTGATAAAAGAATGAATGATAGTTTTTAGATGTATAGATTTATTTGCTCTAACCGTTTCTGCACTGGTTTCCGTCTTCGACGGAAAGGAGTTGTGGAGATGCGTTTGATATATTGAACTATCAAAAGATAGAACTTAGCTAATCTAAATTTCTTCGATTTTTTCTTTTACATCATCAATCAGTTCTTTAAGGTTTCCATAATGAGATTTATGATAATAACCTCTTAAACTATTTGATTTGTAAATCTTGTCAATAATTGAGATTGTTGCTTTGAACAATGGTTTTAAATATTGAAGTTCAATTGCCCAACTCATATTACGATAATGCTGAAAATTGTTTCTAAATGATTGGCGTAATTTTTTAGCTTGAAATACTTCATCAGAAGATAATATAACATCTTCAACAAATGTCATGTGAGGCAAATACTTTCTCTGTTGAATTCTATCAAGTGCTTCAGGAAAAGAGATTACTTTTCCTCTACCTGAGTTTATATACTTATCAATCATTATATCAACTTTATCTATTTCTTCAGCAGTATAATTATCTGGTAATGATTTAGATATTTCTTTTTCCTTTTTATTCATTTTACTATAATCAATTATTTTGCGATAATTTGAGTAACCCAAGGCACATAACATAAAATGATATAGAGCATCTGAAAGTGATAAGGTTACCCATTTTGCCCAATATATATCATCTTTATTATCCAAAAATAATTTAGTTTTTTTTAGATAATCAAATGCGTTTGTGAATTCATCTAATTCTAAATATTCTCTACACATCCAATTCCTATAGTCGGACAAGAATGTCCAACCTACCGTTAATAGAAAGTTTAGGTCTGTCTTTTTTGCTGTTCTTTGTCAGTTCACAATTCGCTAAAGCGAATCAGGAACTGCCAAAACAATTTATACCCAAATCCTCAACAATATATATTTATATTAAGAGATAATCACTCTTCATCCAACTCAAGTTCTATAATCGGGTTTTCGGTATCAACTTGGTCACCCTCACCAAAATGAATCGCTTTGACTTTTCCATTTGCCAATGAATTCACCTGATTTTCCATTTTCATAGCCTCAACAATAACCATCGCCTGCTTTTCTTTGATTTCATCACCGACAGCAACCAACAGCTTTACTATTTTGCCCGGCATTGGAGCAAAGATTTTATCTTTTTCGCCGGTCTGTCCCCCAGATCCACCGACAACAGCATCAGCTTGCGGATCAGAAAGTTCAAAAAGCATTGAATCTATATCTATAAAATATTTGCCTTTATGAGAGACAACAGCAGCAAGATATTTTGTACCGTTCACATTTACATAATATTGATTCTCACCGTTTGGTTCAAAAACAAATTCTTTCTCTCCACTTTTGACTCTGAATGCGGTTTGAGATTTCTCAACTTCTGCTGAAACAGATTCCCCCTTAAAATCGAATTCAAGATTATGCATGTATAGAATCTCCTATTTGAATCGCACCAAGCAGATGCCAAGGTGATGGGGCTGTCTCTTGTGTATGAGCATGAGAATTCCCATGAACAGCATTAGCATAACAGACTGCTGCTGATGCGGCGACAAGCTCTTTGAAATTTTCAGAAAAATCTTCTCGCTCGCTCATATACTTTTCAATAAAATCAGTAAAAGTATTTCCTTTTAAAAATTCAGGATGTGATAAGATATCGACCATATATTTTTTAGATGTTTTCACTCCGAGAATTTTAAACTGATGCAGTGCCAGAATCATTTTTGAGATAGCAATTTCTCTTGATGGTGCATGCACAATAAGTTTTGCCATAATTGGATCATAATCAATTGTAACCTCAGTACCCTTTTGCACACCTGAATCAACACGAATCCCGGGACCTGACGGTTCTTTGTAGTGTAAAATTTCACCGATTGACGGCATGAAATTATTCTCACCGTCTTCAGCATAGATTCGACATTCAATAGCATGACCGCTCTGCTGAATATTTTTCAAATGTTCAATAGACTCACCTTGAGCAATACGGATTTGTTCAATAACTAAATCTGTCGATGTAACCATCTCTGTAATCGGATGTTCTACTTGAATACGGGTATTCATTTCCAGAAAATAGTAATGACCGCTCTCATCAAGCAAAAATTCAACTGTTCCGGCATTAACATACCCTGCCGCTTGAGCAACACGAACCGCATCTGCCCCCATACGTATACGAAGTTCATCCGTCATGGCAACCGATGGTGTTTCTTCTATAATTTTCTGATGTCTTCTTTGAATTGAACATTCTCTTTCAAAAAGGTGTATAGTATTCCCGTGCGTATCAGCTAATATTTGAAATTCTATATGACGGGGATTTACAATATATTTCTCTAAATACACCGAATCATTGTTAAATGCATTCTTCGCCTCTCTTTTGGCAGCCGAAACAGCATCTTTGAGGTCTTTAGCTTTATGCACAACCCGCATACCTTTGCCACCGCCTCCGGCGGCAGCTTTAACCATAACCGGATAGCCGGCTTCATCGGCAGCTTTTTTATAGATATCTAAATCTGTTTCAGATTTTTTCATTCCGGGGATAAGCGGTATTCCGGCATCTTCCATTTTAATACGAGACTCTACTTTATTCCCAAGAAGATTGATAGCATCTGCAGAAGGTCCTATAAAAATAATATTTTCCTCGGCACAACGTATAGCCAGTTGAGGATTCTCTGCCAAAAAACCATACCCGGGATGAATCGCATCGGCATTTGTTTCTTTGGCGGCGGAGATAATTTTTTCAATATCTAAATATGATTTTTGAGGAGCAGCTTCACCAATATAAACAGCTTCATCGGCAATCATTTTGTGTTTACTATTTTTATCGGCATCAGAATACAGAGCAACAGATTTTATTCCCATAGCCTGACAGGCATTGATAACCCGAACGGCAATTTCTGAACGGTTGGCTATAAGAATCTTTTGAATTTTCTTACTCATTATTCACCCATTTTGGTTTTCGTTTATTTAAAAATGCATCCATACCTTCCTGACCCTCATCGGAAATCCGAAGTTTGGCAATCATCTCGGCAGTATATGGTTTAAATTGTTCCGGTGACATCGACGGTACCTCGCTGACAAGTTTTTTTGCCATACTGACTGCTTCGGGACCTGACGATATAATTGTGTGTACCAGTTCATCAACAGCAGAGTCAAGTTTGTCATCTTCGACAAATTTATTTACCAACCCAACTTCAAAAGCTCTTTTAGCAAGCATCCGTTCACCGGTGATAAACAATTCACGTGCTTTTCCTTCACCCATTTTTTTAATAACATACGGACCGATACAGGCAGGCACCACCCCGATTTTAACTTCTGAGAATGAAAACTTTGCTGACTCGGCAGCAATAGCAATATCGCAGACAGCGACAAATCCTGTTCCGCCTCCGATAGCGGCACCATTTATTTTGCCGATAACCGGAAGTTTGAAACTGTACACTTTGTAAAAAAGTTCTGCCAATCGGTTTGATTCAATCAGGTTTTCCTCAAAAGATTGGTTTACAACCGAACGCATCCAGTTTAAATCGGCTCCTGCACAAAATGATTTTCCTTCTCCGGTTATTACGATAACTCGCAAGTCGGAATCTTTTTCAAGCAGGTCAAACAGCTGAAGCATTTCGTCTATAACAAGTGAATTAAAAGCATTATGAATTTTAGGACGGTTAAAAATAATATTACCGACCTTGCCTTCTTTTATATATTTGATAGTTTTAAATTCCATAGTTGTTCTCTACATTCTAAATATACCGAATTGTTGATCCTCTATCGGAGAATTAAGAGACATCGAAATTGCAAGTGCTAACATCTCTCTTGTTTCAGTCATCCCTATCATACCGTCATCCCAAAGTCTTGCACCTGAATAGTATGGTGTTGATTCGCTTTCATATTTTTCAATAATCGGCTGACGGATTGCATCTATTTCTTCTTTGGAAAGTTTTCTTTTTTCTTCTCGTTCTAACTGTTCAATTTTCACATGTGCCAAAACATCGGCAGCTTGCTCACCACCCATAACACAAATTTTAGAATTCGGCCACATCCACATAAGACGAGGGAAATATCCCCGTCCGCACATGGCATAGTTCCCTGCTCCGTAAGAACCGCCAACAACTACTGTAAACTTTGGAACATTGGCGTTGGCAACTGCGTGAACCATTTTGGCACCATCACGAGCAATACCTGCCGCTTCATATTGTTTGCCGACCATAAAACCGGTAATGTTTTGCAAAAATATTAGTGGAATTTTACGCATGGAACATAGTTCAACAAAATGTGCCCCTTTTTGAGATGATTCAGGAAATAAAACACCGTTATTTCCGATTATACCTACTGGGTATCCCATGATATGAGCAAAGCCGCATACCAAAGTTGCACCATATAACTCTTTAAATTCATGGAATTTAGAACCGTCTACAATACGGGCTATCAATTCTTTTACATTAAAAGGTTTACGAAGGTCATTTGAAACAACGCCGTACAATTCTTCGGGGTCATAATAAGGGTCTTCAGGAGTTTTGAGGTCAAGTTCAAACGGTTTAGGAAGGTTTAGATTTTCAACAATGTTGCGAGCAATTTGTAAGGCATGCGAATCATCTTGAGCATAATGGTCGGAGACACCTGATGTACGGCAATGCACATCGGCACCGCCTAATTCTTCGGCAGTAACAATTTCGCCAGTGGCAGCTTTGACAAGAGGAGGTCCGCCAATAAAGATAGTTCCCTGTTTGCGAACAATAATCGTTTCATCAGACATTGCCGGGGCATACGCTCCGCCTGCGGTGCAGGAACCCATAACAACAGCAATTTGAGCAATTCCTTTTGCCGACATACGGGCTTGATTATAAAAGATTCGACCGAAATGATCTTTGTCAGGAAAAACTCCTGATTGAAGCGGGAGAAATACTCCTCCGGATTCAACTAAATAGATACATGGTAAATTATTTGTCTCGGCTATTTCTTGAGCACGGCAATGTTTCAATACAGTCATCGGAAAATATGTGCCGCCTTTAACTGTCGCATCATTGGCTATTATCATACATTCCCGACCATGCACAGACCCAATTCCTGCAATAAGACCGGCAGCAGGTGCAGCACCGTCATACATACCATAAGCAGCAAATGGCGACATTTCCACAAAGGGGGTGTTACGGTCAATAAGTTTTTCCACCCGTTCACGTGGCAGAATTTTCCCCCGCTCGGTGTGACGTTTTCTTGAACGTTCGGGACCGCCTTGTTTTACTTTATCGAGATTCTCTTTAAATTCAAGATGCTGTGCTTTATTCTTTTCAAAGTTTTCTTTGTATATAGCAGAGCCTTTGTCTATTTTCGATTCTATTCTATACATAGCTTACATTTTCACCTTTGAGCTTTTTAAAAGTGATG